>SVPO01000007.1 GCA_015065795.1 Oscillospiraceae bacterium
GGACGGGGCGTTGAGACCGCTCTTTCCCGAACCGAAGACATGGAGATCGTGGGCGTATTCACACGCCGCGACCCTGCTTCCGTCAAGACCGTTACCGGCGTGAAGGTTTATCGTCTGGACGACGCCGAGGACATGCGCAACGACATCGATGTGATGATCCTGTGCGGCGGCTCAGCCACCGACCTGCCCAATATGGGGCCTGCCCTCGCGCGAAACTTCAACACCGTCGATTCCTTTGACACCCACGCGCGAATCCCCGAGTATTTTGAAGCAATGGACACCGTTTCCCGTACCGCCGGAAAGATCTCCATCATTTCCGTGGGCTGGGATCCCGGTCTGTTCTCCATCAACCGCGCCTACGGCGAGGCAGTTCTGCCCACCGGCAGCAACTACACTTTCTGGGGCAAGGGCGTCAGCCAGGGTCATTCCGACGCAGTGCGCCGCATCCCCGGCGTAAAGAACGCCATCCAGTACACCATTCCCATTGACGAAGCCATCGACGCGGTGCGCAGCGGCAGCTGTCCTCAGCTGACCACCGGCGAGAAGCATCTGCGCGAGTGCTTCGTGGTCGCAGAGGAGGGTGCTGATCTTGCAAAGATCGAGCAGGACATCAAGACCATGCCCAACTACTTTGCCGACTACACCACCATCGTTCACTTTGTGACCGAGGAAGAACTGAAGCGCGATCATTCCGCCATGCCTCACGGCGGCTTTGTCATCCGCAGCGGTGAGACCTCCGACGGCACCAAGCACGTCATCGAATACTCCCTGAAGCTGGATTCCAATCCCGAATTCACCTCCAGCGTGCTGGTCAGCTATGCCCGTGCGGCATGGAGACTGTCCAACGGCGGCGACTGCGGCTGCAAGACCGTTCTGGATATCGCTCCCGGTCTGCTTTCCCCCAAGTCCGCGGCTCAGCTCCGCGCAGAGCTTCTGTAAGCGGTGATGGTCGTTAAGGTAAAAAAGCTCACCGAGGGCGCACATCTGCCCCAGCGCGGCTCGGAGTTCGCCGCAGGTGCCGACCTGAGGGCGCTGCTGGACGCGCCGCTGACCATCCAGCCGGGAGGCACAGCCATGCTGCCCACGGGACTTGCCTTTGAGATCCCCGAGGGCTGTGTGGGACTTATCTTCGCCCGAAGCAGCCTGGGCACAAAGCGCGGTCTGGCTCCTGCCAACAAGGTGGGCGTGATCGATTCCGATTACCGCGGCGAGGTGAAGGTGTGTCTGCACAACCATTCCTCCCAGCCGCAGGTCATCGAACCGGAGGAGCGGGTGGCGCAGATGGTCATCGTGCCCTTCCTGCCTGCGCAGTACGAGGAGGCGGAGGAGCTTTCCGACACTGCGCGCGGTGAGGGCGGCTTCGGCTCCACGGGGAGAATGTGATTTTTTCGCATAACACAAGCCACGGCGATCTGCGTTGCCGTGGCTTGTCTGGTTTGTTGTTGTGATGTATTCTGGCAGACAGATTTGAATTTGTGGAGTTGTTATCTATGAAGATTGAATATAGGAAAGCTGACATAGCAGATGCAGAATTACTGATAGACATTTATAATTCTGCGTTTTATAGTGATTATATTAGATATGGGGAATGTCCTGCGTATGGACAAACAAAAGAAATGATGGAGAAATCCATTATAAATTATCCTAAGTTCATTATTCAAATTAATGACAAGCCGGTTGGCTGCGTTTCGTGTAAACAGGTGGAAGTCGGAATATATGAAATTGGCTGTTTGTGTGTTGTTCCGGAGTATCAGGGCAAAGGAATCGGAACACAGGCAATAGAATTTGTTACATCGTACTACAAGGACTGGGACAGAATCACGTTAATCACACCCATAGACAAAAAAGAAAATGTAAAATTCTATACAGAAAAATGTGGATTTGATATAGTGTCTACTGAAATGGATGGAAATGTTAAAGTAGCACGATTTGTTTTAGAGAGATAAAGTCCGGTTTTTCGGGTTGCCGACATGGATTGTAAGAAAGGCATTATATGGAAAACAACCAGCATAAATTCATTGAATATGTTGAGAAGTTCGCAGAGGTAAACAAATGTCATATCTGGTTGGGCGGATCTTTTCTGCACGGTGGCGCTACTTTATTTTCTGATGTGGATATAAGCGTCTTTTGCACCTGCAAAGATCTGATCGAGCTGATATACGGTTATGGGAAACCTGTATACATATCCTATACGCATAAGCCGTTGGGCATACTTATCGTTATCTATGAAGATGGTGTGGCTGTTGATCTGGAAATAATCGAAACGATGAATATTGAAGGTGTTGGATATTTCCACACTGATGACATCAAGGCATATAATTATATCAGAAGCGAAAAGATATGCAGAGAGTTATCCTTGAGAAGCGATACGCCCTATCAGGTATCGCGTCTGTTTCATCGCAGCCTGATCAAGTTCCTGTCGGGAAAAAGAGAGATCGGTGTAAGAACAGCAAATGAGATAGCGACTTTTCTTGATCCCGGCAGCTTGATCGATGAATCAGGTTACGCGAACAGTATCAACGACCTTTTGAAAAGCTTTGATGAACAGTATCATTTACCTTTTAAATACTACAATATTCTGCGTGAATTGATTGAAAAACTGAATGACGCAGATTGTAAGTAAAGATGCAGAATCGGATCGCTGTCTCTACTGTTGATGCATCGTATTCGCTGTTTGATATTTCGTTCGGTGAGGAAAAGCATGATGATTAAGAATAAATACATAAGAATTCAAGGCAGAGAAAACTCCTATATCACCCAGTACCCGAAAGGGGTATTCAGCCTTTGCTGGAATTTGATCAGAGATAACATACTTGACGAGGACGAAAAGGCTCTGTTCATTTCCATAGACGACTGGTTCAAGGATAATCTTCCCGAGCCGGAGCCCTGCAAAAACCACGAAAAAGTAATAACATTCTTCAAGTGTGACAGCACTGCGGAAATGCTCTCGAAGCTTGAGCCTGCAATAGCGCTGCTGGATAAGTACGCAAAGGCATACGATGTGGTGTATACAAACTTTGTCGGCACAATCGTATATGAGGATGACTGGCAGATAGCGGTCAGAGTCAAAGACGGCATGATGGTATAGATACAAGCTGGATTTTTTGTATATTTTCGGAGCTGCATTATGAACATAAAAGAGATCATCGACAGTGATTTCAGAGGGAATATCTGCATCGTCAGAGACGGCGATGTCATCTGCCAAAGTGTGACCGGCTATGCCGATCTGGCTAACGAAGTCCCCAACACACCGGAAACCAGATTTGCCAGCGCGTCCGCAGGTAAGGTTTTCGTTGCGGTGGGCATACTGCAGCTCATCGAGCAGGGCGCAATCAGGTTTGACGACACGCTGGGTCGGCTGCTGGATATCGACCTGCACGACGTTGACCCGGACGTGACGGTGGAGCAGCTGCTGACCCACACCTCGGGCGTTCCCGACTATTTCGACGAGAGCGTCATGGACGAGTACGAGGATCTGTGGGTGGATTTTCCCAATTACAGGATACGGCACAACAGCGATCTGCTGCCGCTGTTCATCACTAAGCCCATGATGTATCCCCGTGGCGAGCGGTTCCAGTATAACAACTCGGGATATGTGCTGCTGGCGATGATAATCGAAAAGGTCACGGGCATGGATTTTGACAGGTATCTGAAGGAAGCGGTTTTTGATGCCTGCGGAATGAAATCAACGGGTTATTTCTCCTTTGACCGGCTACCCTCAAAGTGCGCCAACAGTTATATCTACTGCGAGGACACGGATGATTATCGCACGAACATCTATTCCGTCGACGCAAAGGGAACCGGCGCGGGCGGAGCTTTTGTCACCGCCGGAGATATCCTCAGCTTCTGGGACGGTCTGCTGAGCGGCAGAATAATCTCAAAGGAGATGGTTTCCCGTATGCTGAGCAGGCAGAGCGGAGACGGTGCCGACCCGGAAGAAGGCTATTACGGCTACGGCGTATGGGTCATCGACAATCCCGACGGCGAGGATTATGTTTACTTTCAGGGATGCGATCCCGGTGTGAGCTTCATTTCGGAATATAATCCCGACAGGAATATTGTATCTGTTCTGATGAGCAACTACGGAGACAACGTCTGGAAAGCGATGCGGAAAATCAGGGAGAAGCTGTATTGACCGCAAACGGCTTTCCGGCTGACGAGGTGAGAAAAATGGCGGCAGGCATCATGATAACCGGCTCATCGGGAGCAGGCAAAACCACGCTGGGCGAGCTGGTCGCCCGTGAGCTTGGATACACCTTCGTGGACATCGACGAATACATATGGCGCAAGGATACGGAAATCCCGTTTACCGCGATGTACTCAAGATCCGAAAAGATCAGTCGGGTCATGGGCGCGATATCTCAATGCGAGCATTTTGTAATGGCAGGGTCGATGGATTCCTTTCACGAGCATTTCGACCCGTTTTTCGAGCTGGTCGTTCATCTTAATGCCGACGCGCAGCTGCGCGTTAAGCGTGTGCACGAACGGGCGCTTGAGCGATTCGGCGAGCGCGTTGCCGAGGGCGGAGATATGTATGAAGGACACAGGAAAATGCTCAGCGATATCACCGGATACGATTTCGGCATCGGAGGCTGTACACTGCAGCAGCACGAAAGCTGGCTGAACTCTCTGCCCTGTCGTGTGATAAGACTTGACGGTGCGGATGCTCCGGAGAAGAATCTGAAAATAATTGAAGAAGCATACAGGACACGATGATTTTCCGTTTCTATTTCATGTATTAAACTACATATATGATTTACAATGTAAAAGGAGCAATAGTTTTGCTCAGATCAAAAGAATTTTAAGCGCATGGGCAGATACCCTTAACAATCAGGACGCCGATGCTCTATCGGAAATATACTCAGAGGATATCATCAACCATCATCCGTACGAGCACCATCAAACGGACAGGCAAATTGCCGCGCCACCTTGAACTTTCACCCCCGTTGGGGTATAATATCGTGGCGAATAATTCAGCGAGGTAACGATAATCATGTCCCAGCTTATTGAACGATATTCCGCGGCAAAAAGCCGCATTATGAGCGCCGAATTCTCACGGATGAACGACCGTCAGCGTGAGGCGGTGTTTGCAACCGAAGGGCCTGTGCTCATCCTTGCAGGCGCAGGCAGCGGCAAGACCACGGTGCTCATCAACCGCGCCGCCAATCTGCTGCGCTACGGCAAGGCGGCTCAGAGCGGACGAACTCCTGCCGGTCTTACCGAAAGCGACGTTGCTTTCCTTGAGGGCTACGACCCATCGGTCACTCATCCCGACGAGGAGATCAGCCGCATGACACGCCTCATCGCCTGCGACGCGCCGCTGCCCTGGCAGCTCATGGCGATAACCTTCACCAACAAGGCTGCCGGTGAGCTCAAGCAGCGTCTGTGCGATATGCTGGGCGAGCAGGGCAACGAGGTGTGGGCTATGACCTTCCACTCCTCCTGTTCACGCATCCTGCGCCGCTACGCTGACCGTCTGGGCTACACCAACTCCTTTGCCATCTACGATACCGACGACCAGAAGCGCGTGCTCAAGACGGTGATGAACGAGCTGAACATCGACGACAAGACCATCCAGCCAAAGTGGGTCATGGGTGAGATCAGCCGTGCCAAGGATTCCCTTGAGGACTGGGAGGACTATGCCGACCGCGTGGGCACCTCCGACTTCCGCACTCAGGCGGCGGCGAAGATATATCAGCAGTACCAGAAGAAGCTGAGCGATTCCAACGCCATGGACTTTGACGACCTGCTGTTCAACACGGTGCGACTGTTCGAGGAAAACGAGGACGTGCTGGAATACTATCAGCGCCGCTTCCGCTACATAATGGTGGACGAATATCAGGACACCAACCACGCCCAGTACCGCCTCATCAAGCTGCTGTCCGCAGGGCACGGCAATCTGTGCGTCGTGGGCGACGACGACCAGAGTATCTACAAGTTCCGCGGCGCTACCATCGAGAACATTCTTGGCTTTGAGAAGGACTACCGCGACGCCCGTGTCATTCGTCTTGAGCAGAATTACCGCTCCACCCAGACCATTCTGGACGCGGCAAACTCGGTCATCAAAAATAATCAGGGACGTCACTCCAAGCAGCTCTGGACCCAGAACGGACAGGGCGAAAAGGTCACGGTATACACCGCTGCCGACGAGCGCGCCGAGGCGAAGTTCATCGCCGAGACGGTCACCTCCCACGCGGCTTCCGGAGGGAAATACTCCGACTGCGCCGTGCTCTATCGCGCAAGCTCCCTTTCCAGCGCCATCGAAAATCATCTCATGCGCGCCGGTATCCCCTATCGCGTGCTTGCCGGACGCAAGTTCTACGACCGCAAGGAAATCCGTGACGCTCTCGCCTATCTGAACGTCATCAACAATCCTGCCGACGAGGTGCGTCTGACACGTATCGTCAACGAGCCCAAGCGCGGCATCGGTGAGCGTTCCATCGAGACCGCTTCCCAGATCGCGGCAGGCATGGGCGTGACGCTGTTCGAGATTCTCGAGACCGCCGATCAATACGCCGCTCTCAGCCGCGCGGCAAAGAACCTCAAGCCCTTCTGCGCACTGATCCGCGAATTCGCAGACATGGCGTATGATTCCGAGGTGCGTCTGGGTGATCTGCTCAACGAGCTCCTCGAGCGCACCGGCTACATCGACGCACTGCGCGCCTCCGACGACAACGCTCAGGAGCGCATCGAAAACCTGCGCGAGCTTTCCTCCACCCTGACCCGTTATCAGGAGGAGCAGGGCGAGGAAGCCACTCTGGGCGGATATCTGGAGGACGTGGCTCTCATCACCGACATCGACAACTACGACCAGTCCGCCGACTGCGTGACGCTGATGACGCTGCACGCCGCCAAGGGACTTGAGTTCCCCGTGGTGTTCATCCCCGGTGCCGAGGACGGCATTTTCCCCAACATGATCAGCATGATGGATCCTGCCGAGCTGGAGGAGGATCGCCGTCTGGCTTACGTCGGCATCACCCGAGCCAAAAAGAAGCTGTATTTCACCCACGCCCGTATGCGTATGCTCTACGGACGTACTCAGGTCAATCCCCTCTCCCGCTATGTGAACGAGATCGACCCGTCTCTCATTGACGCACAGGGCGGCGAGCAGGCAAAGCCGCTGCAGTCCTCTGACAGAGGCTCTTACACCCCCGGTGCCCGTCCCGGTGCCGCAGGAGGCTTCACCGCAGGCGGTGCCGCAGCCGCTCGACCTGCCTCTGCAGGCGGCTTTACCGGCGGCGGACAGAAATCCACCTCCTTCAAGCCGGGCGACCGCGTCAAGCACCGCGTGTTCGGCGAGGGCGATGTGCTGACCGCCAGTGCCATGGGCGGCGACACTCTGCTGGAGATCAACTTCGACAAGGTCGGCAGAAAGAAGCTGATGGCGAACTTCGCCGGACTGAAGAAGATCTGATTCGGTTAACCAAACGATCAAGCAAAAAACGACAGCCCCTGCGCGGAAATAACGCGCGGAGAGCTGTCGTTTTTTTTGATCACGGTTTTCATACGCCGTCAACGTATATCCGGAATCTGACTCTTGAGCTTCTATGATGCCTTTTCAATTCTACGTTTGCCTGATGAACGTTTCTTTCCAAGCAGCTCGGGGGCGATACGGTCCAGTATGAGTACCTGAATCGTACACGCCAGAACAGCAACTACCGTATTGATAACTAACAGATAAGCGGAATCCGAAAGATCGATGCCGATCGCTTTCTTCATCACGATGTGGAACAGCCTGATGTAGAATGTGTGCATCATATAGAAGGTAAGTGTATTCTGTCCGATGAACACCAGAAATTTCGGGATATATCTGATTCTGGGAGCCACGGCAAAAAGAGCAAATCCGCCCAGAACGATCAGCGCAAAGCTGTACGGCATATTGTCATAAATATTCAGATGAACGTCAATGAACGGTCTGGGTGTTACCAGCATACCGAGAACGGCAGCCGCCAGATAAGCCACAACGCATCCTGCAACGTACGGCCATTTTATACGGGAGATCCGTTCCTCGTTCTTTCTGAACAGGAATCCCAGAAGCATATATAACTGGCATATCAACGCCCGGTTTATCATGAATTCGTCAAGAACCTGATAGTGGGCGGCAGCCAATCCGGCTGCGAAGCATACAACGGCAGCAATGCATGTATATGCTGTTTTTCTGAAGAACTTCCGCGTGAAGAACCACAGTACCATAGAAGCAATGCAGCATGGAATATACCAGAAGCTTACTCCCAGCAGAGTATTCTTGAAAGCGTTGAGAAAGTACTTCAGACCACCGTTGAAAGGCGCATAGCACAACAGCGATACCACCGCCATGAACATCCACGGCACAACGATTCCTGTCATGATTTTGCGGATGAATTCCGTAACCGACGTCCGTTTGTCGTTGAACACATACCCCGAAACCATAAAGAAAAGCGGAACCTTTACCGGATTCAGCAGGTAATACAGCACATCAATTTTCTCCTGATGTCCCACGATAACAAGCAGCATGGCAAAGGCACGCAGACCGTCTATCCACAGCTTGCGGCTGTTAGCCGCGGTGCCTTCTCCTGTACGAGCCGGCAGATTTTTCATATATTCATCTCCTGTTATGATCGACGCCGATTATCCGTTTGCCGCAACCATAATGTTCTTATTTCTAAATCGTATATGAAAACCGGAATAATGTCAATGAGGTAATTATCTTTGACCGCAGATTTCTGTGCGATAATCGAACGGGTCTCATCCGGTATTGCGCCGAAGAATCGCTGTGCTTCACGCAGAAACGAACAGTCGCCCCGAACGAAACTGATCCGTTCGGGGCGACTGAAATCACTGTACGTTTTTCTGACTCTGCTGCTGTTTTATTCGGTGTACTCAACCTGAGCGGTCCACATCTCGTTTCCGTAGATGTCGGTCAGGCAGTAGGAGTAAAGCACTCTGCTGCCTGCAAGGTCAATCTCCATATCGCTGACCTCGAGAGGAGTGCCGTCGTAGATGATGCCGTTGCCGATATAGTAGCTGTCATCGAATGCCATGTCGTAGGTGTAGTAGTCGCAGATGAAGTCGATGCGGTCGCCGGGAGTGAATTCTGCGACGGTCTTTGCGACAGGAGCGGTGGGATCGTCATAGACGGGACGATAGCCGGCGATTCTGCCGCCGTCCAGATTGCTGTCGAAGGTGACGATGATCTGAATCTGCTCGCCGTTGAGCATGGCGGGAACGTAACCGGTATAGAAGTAGTCGCCGTCGTTTGTTTCGTCGAACTCCTTGGAGATCAGATAGTAGCTGACGATCTGTCCGTCAATGGCAACCCACATTCCGTCGTAGTCAACGATCAGGTCGCCCTTCATGTCGTCATCGGCTGTATCTTCATCACCGTATCTGCTGTAGATGCTGTCTCTGCCGAGGTCGAGGAAGCCCTCGCCGTCGTCGTAGAACACGTTAAGCTCGATGGTCTGGATGAGATCCCATTCCTCCACGGTCAGGTCGACCACGGATACGCCTTCGGCGTTCTCGGCGATGACGATGTGATCGGGATCAACATAGTTGTTCTGGATGTAATCCTGATACTCCATGACGCGGTCGGCATTGAACCATTCCTCGTCCTGACCGACATCGATGCCGGTAAGCTCCTTGGAGCTCTTGTTGCCGAGGAACAGACCCAGCACGGTACCCAGCAGGTCAGAATTGCTGCCGCCGGAGGAAGAAGATCCGCCGCCCAGCAGTCCCACGAGATCCATCAGGGTACCGCCGGAGGAAGAAGACGACGAACCGCCGGTGAGGCTGCCCAGCAGGGAACCGATGAGGTCTCCGCCGCCGCCGTTGGCGATCTGACCGCTTGCGGTAACGCTGGCGAACTCCTTGATGCACTCGCTGTAGGTGTCATCAAGGCCGATCTTGTCGTAGGTCTTGATGGCGCTGTTGACCGAGCTGCCGGAGCCATAGGGGAAGAAGATGGAAATACCGTTGGCGTTGGTGATGTTGCTGGAGGTGCGGTTGTACTTGACGCAGGCGGCGAGAGTTCTGGCGAAGTCCTTTGACTCGTCGGTGCCGATGCGGTTGGCAAGATCGATGAGGTCGACCTGATTGATGTTGGAAGCAAACTCTCTGGTCTGGCTGCGAGCGTCGGAGATCTGCTTGTAGTTATTGTTGCTGATGAGCTCGGAGGTGGAAGCGGCAAAGGCGTTGAAGGACTCAGGCACGGTGCCCTTTACCTCGGCGAGGTCGATGATGGACAGGGTGGTCTTGTCTCTGGGAGTCTTCTTGGCGCAGGTCTCGACGAAGTCGTCGATGATGTGCTTGCCCAGCTCAACTGTGCTCATGGAGGAATCTTCCGACAGAGCGGTCAGCCAATTGGTGTAGTACCAGCCCACACCGGGTTCGGTTTCCTCGGAAGCGATGAGGTAGTCGGCATACTGCTCGCACACCAGAGCGGTCTCGAGGGTAGCCATCAGACAGGCGTCAAAGCCGATGAAGTCGAACTTGCAGCCGCCGTCCTTGAGAGCGGTGTTGATCTCGTCAAGAGTCATGGAGCCGCTGTAATACTGGTCGTAGCCATAGCCGCTGACCGATCCGCCGCCGTGATCCCAGAAGATCAGGCCGTAGCGGTCAGCCTTGTAATTCTTCTTGCAGTAGCCGATGAACTCGCTGAGAGTGCCCGGCTCGACCATGGACTTCTTGTCAAGGTTCTCCAGCAGCTGCATACCGTTGGAGGTGACCTTGTAGATCTGGTTCTTGCTGTTGCTGACAGTGGAGTTGTTCCACTTCTGGGTGCCGCCGGTCTCAACGATGACGTTGACGTTGGGTCCGATATCGGCGGCGATCATTTCCTTGAGGTCGGCAGTAGCCATGCCGTACTTGGACTCAAGGTCGGTGCCGCACATATAGACCATGATGGTGACCTTGGCGTTCTCGTCGGGGAAGGTCGTATACTTGCCGCGTGCTTCGTTGGACACGCTCAGATCGGCGTCGTGATCGTTGCTTGTGCTCTCATTGGCAATGCCCAGAGAGTCGGTGATGGAGCTGGTGCCGGACATGGTATCCTGCAGGGAGAAGCTTCCGCAGTGTCCACCGGATATCAGCCAGTAAACCAGCAGTACGCCGAGGATGATGGCGATGATTCGGGCGGTCTTGTTCTGCTTGAGCAGGGAGAAGATACCGCTGAGGGAGAAGATGGAACCGGTACCGGCAGGTGCGGAATTGGACGAGGAGCTGCTCTCACCCAGACCCAGCAGGGAAGTCAGCACGCCGCGCTCCACGGACTTGCCGTGGGTAACCTTGCCGTAGCTGTTATGTACTCTGGGCTGTCTGGGCTTGCTGTTGGACGAGGGACGGCTGCTGTATCCGCCGGCATTTCCGGCAGGGCGGCTGCTGCCCACTCTCTCTTTTTTGCTGACGCCGGCCTTGCCGCCGGAGCCTGTGCGTTTTCTGCCATGCTGTTGTGCCATAACAGAACCTCCTGACAATGAAATTGATTTCCAATATATATTAACACAAAATTCATCGCAGCAACAGTATTTTTTCTGAATTTCTGCATGATAAATAATATTCGGTCAAAATATTGCCAAATCACTACATATATGTTATAATGTGGTGAAAATATCTATATTTTGCAAATTGCAATTTCAAGGAGGCAACCCACCATGGCAACATCCGGTAACAAAAAGCCCACTCAGAAAAAGGCTGCCGGCACTTCCGGTGCCAAGAAAACCACGTCTCAGGCAGCTAAGAAGCCCGCTTCTCAGGCCGCAAAGAAACCTTCCGCTCAGACAACCAAGAAGCCTGCTTCTCAGGCGGCAAAGACCAGCAGCAAGCCTGCCATCGTTTCTCCCGAGAACAAAAAGAGAGCCAAGGGTTTCCGCATCGGTGCGGTTGCACTCTGGGTGCTCGCAATTGCTTTTGAGGTACTGACCATCCTCATCATCAACGGTACCATGTACCTTGGCGAAAACAAGATGCTGTATATCATCATCGGTCTCGTACTCGACCTTATCTGCGTATTCGTCGGCTCTCAGCTCTGGAAGAAAGCCAACCACATCGATCCCTGCTCCAAGAAGAACAAGCTCAAGTTCTTCCTGTGGAATCAGATGGGCGTCATCGCTGCCGTGGTCGCATTCTTCCCCCTGCTGATACTGCTCCTGAAGGAAGACGATCTGGATCCCAAGGTCAAGAAGATCCTCTCCATCATTGCCGCGGTTATCACCCTGCTTGCCGTCGGTACCTCCATCGACTACAGCCCTGCTTCCCTTGAAGATCTCGCTCAGGCCAAGGACGATTCCCAGGTCTACAGCATCGACGGCACCGCATACTGGACCATGTTCGGCAAGTGCTATCACTTCAACCCCGAGTGCCACACCATTAAGAACTCTGCCAACAGATTCGAAGGCACTGTCGAAGAAGCCTTTGAGGCAAATCGTCATAAGCCCTGCTCCTACTGCGCAAGCGAAGGCGGCGAGGACGTTTTCGGCAGAGTTGACCTGTTCTCCAGCGACAGCGATCTTTCCTTCGGCGAATTCATCTCCGGTTCCGACATATCCTTCTCCGACCTGATCGACAGAACCACTTCCAACAGCTCTGTTGATGCAGCGGCATAATCATCTCTGACTTATTCAGGCAGCGAGGTACGCGAAAAGCCGCCTCGCTGCCTGCTTTTTGGTTATTCTGACCTTATCTCTGACGGACAAGGAGAACGGAAATGCCCAAGGAAAAAGCACCCCGCAACCGAACCATTGACACGCCCCTCAGCGAGGGCGGCGAATATCTGCGCCGATGTGTGCGGCTGACCTCCCCTGTCTCGCTCGACCCGGTGGTGAACAAAACCATAGTCGGTGATCTGTTTGACGCCGCCTCCATGCTCCCTGCAGGCTGTGCCGACCTCATCATTGCCGACCCTCCCTACAACCTGACACGCAACTTCGGCGGCAGCGTGTTCTCCCGTCGCTCAGAGGAAAAATACGAGCAATTTACCCGTCAGTGGCTTGAAGCCGTGCTTCCGCTGCTGAAGGAAAACGGAAGCCTGTATGTCTGCTGCGACTGGCAGTGCAGTCTTGTTATCGGGCGCGTACTCAGCGAGCTGCTGACCGTGCGCAGCCGCATCACATGGCAGCGCGAAAAGGGCCGCGGAGCCGCCGCAAACTGGAAAAACGGCATGGAGGACATCTGGTATGCTGTCAAGGGCAGCGACTTTACGTTTAATCTGGATGCTGTAAAGGTGCGCAGAAAGGTCATCGCGCCTTATCGCGCCGACGGAAATCCCAAGGACTGGCAGGAAACCGCCGACGGAAGGTTCCGTGACACCTGCCCGTCCAACTTCTGGGACGATATCACCGTCCCCTTCTGGTCCATGCCGGAAAACACCGCCCATCCCACCCAGAAGCCGGAAAAGCTGCTGGCAAAGCTGATACTGGCAAGCTCCAACCCGGGTGATCTGGTGCTCGACCCCTTCCTCGGTTCCGGCTCCACCAGCGTCACCGCCAGAAAGCTGGGGCGCCGGTACATCGGCATCGAACAGAGCGAGCAATATTGCGTCTGGGCGGAGCAGCGTCTGGAGATGGCAGACAGCGATCCGACTATACAAGGCTACACCGACGGGGTGTTCTGGGAGCGCAACACTCTGCACGGACACGGAAAATGAACCACATACACAAATCGCCCCTGAGCGTACGCACTGCGCATACGTTCAGGGGCGTGTTCTTTTCAGGATCAATCCTCCGGATAGATTCCGCGGAAGTTGTGCTCGGCGGTGTCCTCTGTAATGATCGCGGTGGTATATCCCTGCGCTTTGATGTAATCCAGCGCGTCGGGAAGTGCCTCGATGGACCACTCTCTCGGGTGGAACAGGAACACATCGCGGTCGTGGGTCAGATAGGTCTTGAAATACTCAAGACAGTTACTGGCAGTATGATAGTAATAGTCGTGAAATTCCGTGGTCCAGTCATAGGCACGATAGCCTCTCTCCTGCATATACCCCAGAATCTCCTTATAAATCTTGGAGCCCTTGCTTCCAGTTGGAAAGCGGAACAGCTTTTCCACATCGTCACAGCCTGTGGTCTCAATAATGAAGTCGCGGCAGTCTTCCATATTTTTCAGGAACGCCTCGCCATCCTTGTAAGCGGTGTTGTGCTTGTATCCGTGGAGGGCAAAAGTGTGGCCGCGCTTATATATCTCCACATACTGATCGGCTTCCTTGGGGTCGGCGTTCATAAAGAAGGTCGCCTTTACACCGTACTCGTCCAGAATATCCAGCAGTTTCGGCGTGTACTTGGTCGGAGTGTCGTCGATGGTGACGTACACGACCTTAATGACGTTGACGGTGCATTGATCGCTGTTGCCGGCAGGGTCGGTGGCGGTTATCACCGCTGAACCTGCCTTCAGGGTCTTTACTCTGCCGTTTTCATCTACGGTGGCGATGGTTTCGTCGCTGGATTTCCATGTCAGCGAATCGCCGCGCAGGGGAACAAACCGGTATTTATCCTTGCAGTACACATCGACTTCGGAGACCCCCAGCTCCACCTGTCCGGCGGAACCCCGGGTCACGGACATTCCGTCCGGCTGTATGCCGCTGTCGACGGTCAGCAGCTCAAGCTCCTGCCGTATCTGCAATCGCTCCTCGGTGGTGAGCACGTGGATATCCTCGCCGCTCTGGGACTGCTCTGCACCGGTGCCGCCTCGACCCAGAAATACGTTCAGGACGACCAGCGCGAGAATAAGCAGAATATAGATACCGTTTCCTTTGTTACGCATTCTGAATCTTCATCTCCTGTCAAATGATGCGCTGCCAGTCGATCAGACCGCATCCAGAATAATCTTCGCCAGTTCCTCGCGGCACCGCGCAAGATCGGAAAACTCGCTGTCGGCATAGCGCAGCTTGTAGAACTCGCAGGAATAGCTATAGCTGTTGTCCAGCTCAAAGAGCGAAAAGGTGACACGATTTCTGCCTGCGAGATACTCGGCTGCGGTCACCTTGCCGAGAGTTTTCGAAAGGTTGAAGGACACCGAGTAGCTTCCGTGGTTTCTGATGTTCCCGTGGGAATAGATGCTGTCGGCAGTCACCTGTTCGGTGGTGCCGCCGTCAAGGTCAAGCCGGAGCATATAGCCCTGCTTGCTGTCCTCAAAACCGGGCAGCCGGAAATTTGTGTACAGAGTCAGCCAGATGTCGCCGGAATCATCGGTCGTGAACACCGGCATCACCCTGAAGCTGTCCTCGTTGCCAGGAGTGAAATCCACAGCGACCTTCGAAATCAGGTCATTTTCCAGATTGAGAACGTATTTATACAGCCCGGCAATGTCATCGATGCCTGCGCCGCTCCAGCCTGCGGACTGCACATCGGCGGATGAAACGTCCCCTGCCGCTCCGCTTCCCTGATAACTCATCAGGGCATTGACTAGGGCGGTTTCCTCATCGGTGAGCAGGCTGACCGCCGGTTCGAGCAGCTTCATCTGCTGGGCAAACAGCCACTTGTCAGGATTCCCCTCCACCTCGGGCACCGGCTGTCCGGGTACAAAACCGTCGCCTGTGCAGTACCGCGCAGGAAGTCGGGACGCCATTTCGCTCCGAAGTCGCTCAAGACGCTCGGTCTCGCTCAGATCAAGGACAGCAGGCTGATCATCCGTCGAGCCGTCAGAATCGGATGCGCCGCATCCGCAGCATGAGACAAGCATGATCAGACAGCAGAGCACTGCTCCGAGCCGACGCCATCCGTTCTTCGTCGTCAACCGCATACGGTCACCTCCGTTTTTCTTCATGATAATAGTGGATTATACCACAGTCGCACCGCGTTTTCAATATCTTTCGCCGTGTTCGGCAGGCTTGTCACAATTCTCTCAAGTCTTCCGCGCACAACGCTCAAGCACCAGCTGCACCGTGCTTTCCGGTTGACACATCACCGATCTTGTTGTATACTGAATTATCTGACACACTGTGTTGAAATCCAATTACCGGAGGGAAAGACATGCTTCCTTTTATCAATGTTTTCGGTAAACAGATTCCCATGTACGGACTGATGATGGTGACCGGAGCGTTCTTCGCCATATTGTTCGCCTGTCTGAGAGCAAAGAAACGCCGTCTTGAGCCGATGGACGTTCTGCTGGCTTCCATCTTCTGCTTCATTATCGGACTGCTGGGCGCAAAGCTCCTTTTCATCATCACCGAGATCCCCAGCTATATCGCTCACTTCGGGAAGCACGGGTTCTCCTTTTCCTGGCTGATCAATGAGTTTATGACCGCCGGTATCGTCTTTTACGGCGGTATGATCGGCGGCGTGTTCGGCGGATGGCTGTACACCCGTCTGTTCCGTCTCGACTTCTGGAAGTTTGCCGATCTGATGATTCCCTTCCTCCCTCTGGCTCACGGCTTCGGCCGCATAGGCTGCTTCTGCGCCGGCTGCTGCTACGGCCGCGCTCCCCTGGACAGTGAGCCCGAGTGGCTGCGCAGTCTTGCCGTTGTTTACACCAAAGCCATCGGCGCGCCCAACGACGGTGTGGCACGCTATCCGGTGCAGCTGTTTGAGGCGTGCTTCCTCGTGCTTGTTCTGCTGCCCATTCTGGTGTTCTTCTCCCGCAAGGAGCGCCGTCCCGGCATGGTCGTCGGTCTGTATTTCATAGTATACGGCGTTTTCCGCTTTATCAACGAGTATCTCAGAGCCGATTCCATCCGCGGCATTTTCGGCGGCGTGTCCACCTCCCAGTGGATCAGCATCGCCCTTGTCCCCCTTGGTATCCTCCTGATGTCCGGTCTTGTAAGTCCGCTGCTCAAGTCCAGGTATCCCATGAGAAGTGCTGCTGCAGATGCTTTTGAAATCGTCACCGACGACGATGATTGTTCCGACGCCTGCTGCGCGGTATGCACCGAGTGCGGTGAGTGCGGCAGGGAAGCGGAGACAGCCGAGCCGGAAATCGAAGCAGATATTTCCGACGCCGATGCTGCCGGTGCCTGCGAACCCGATGACTGCGCAGACACCGATACCTCTGAGAAATAATCCCCAACACAAATCAGTCGCCGCATCGGGCGGCGAACAGGAGAAAGACAATGATAAATACCGCAGTAGTAATTCCCTGCCTCAACCCTGATGACCGCATGGTCGATTACGTCAGAGCGCTGTCCGATCAGGGCTTTGCAAAGATCATCGTCGTCAACGACGGCAGCGCAGAAGAATTTGATTCTTTTTTTGCCCGAGCAGAATCCTTCCGCGGCTGTGTGGTGCTCCGGCACGTAGAGAATCGCGGCAAGGGCTGCGCTCTCAAGACAGCCATGAAGTACTATCTGGACAGCGTCACCGATTGCAACGGCATCATCACCGCAGACGCTGACGGTCAGCATACACTGGAGGACGCAGTCAACATTTCCCGGCTGATGACCTCCATGGACGACGCGCTCATTCTCGGTTCCCGGGATTTTTCTCAGGATGATGTTCCTGCACGCAGCCGCTTCGGCAATCGCTGCACCTCGGTGGTGTTCAAGCTTGCCCACGGCAGTTATCTGCGCGACACCCAGACCGGTCTTAGAGGCATCCCCAACAAGCTGATCCCCATCTTTGCCGACCTGCGCGGTGAGCGTTACGAATACGAGATGAATATGCTCATCGAGTGCTCGCGGCGCAACATCAAAATGGTGGAGGAGCCCATAAAGACCGTCTACATCGATGACAACAGCAGTTCTCATTTCAAGGTTTTCCGCGATTCGGGAAAGATCTACTGGATCATCCTTCGGGATCTTTTCATGTACATACTGTCCGGCGTGATCTCCTTTGTTGTGGATCAGGGACTGTATATTCTGATGTTCTATCTGCTGCTTCCCAGACTGTTCGGAGCCTCCCCCGAGGACAACAGCCTGCTGTGGATTGCCATCGCAGCCGGTGTCGCCCGTGTGTGCTCGTCGCTGCTGAACTATTTCCTCAACAAGCGTCTGGCTTTCCGCAACACCGATAAGGGAACCAATTCCCTGCTGAAATACGCACTGCTGGTGGTGCTTGTACTCGCCACCTCCAGTCTGCTCGTATGGATACTCACCAGCATTACTCCCATCCCGAAAATCGTGATTAAGCCCATTGTCGATCTGGTGCTGGTTTTCATTAATTATTCCATACAGCGCACATGGGTGTTCAAGCCCGCTTCTGAATCCTGATTTTTGAAAAATCATGCGAAAACGTAATATTGCATTAACATTCCTGATATATTATCCGGTTGCTGAGAGATAATAAACCATACCGCAGCCGAATATACGGAGGAATGAGCAATATGAATAATCCCTTCTGGCGCAGATCCATGATCAGACAGGCCTACCGACTGGCAGCTTCGCGCGTTACCGTTATCGCAGTTATCACCGCTGTTGTGTGCGCACTTGCTGTTGTGGGCATTTCCGCCATCTGACGAGATCATTACCAAAACAGAAGCACGGATGCGCAGATCACTCTGCCGTATCCGTGCTTTTTGCTGCCTGATTTTCATACTGCCGCGAAATGTGACTTTGTCACAGAAATCCTTCCGCTTTTCGGGTATACTGTAACCACAGCAAAGGAAAGGAAGGTAAATTAATATGGCAGTCATTCATGTCAATAAAGATAATTTCAATGAGTTCAAGACCAGCGATCGTACCGTTCTGCTTGATTTCTACGCCGACTGGTGCGGCCCCTGCAGAATGGTAGCCCCCATCGTGGATCAGATCGCCGAGGAAAATCCCCAGTATCTGGTGGGCAAGGTCAATGTTGATCTTGAGCCTGAACTGGCGCAGTCCTTCGGCGTGATGACCATCCCCACCCTTGCCGTGATGAAGAAGGGCGAAGTCGTTGCCCGTTCCACGGGAGCCAAGCCCAAGCAGGTCATTCTCGGTATGTTAGAGGGTTAAGCCTCGCAGCCGCTGACGGTCGATGATCTTCACGCCCCTGCGCGAGACCTCGACGATGCCCTCGGCGGAGAAATACTTGAGCATCCTTGACACCACCTCACGGGCGGATCCCATATATCGGGCGATCTGCTCGTGGGTGAGGGATATCACATCCGATCCTGTGCGCGCCGATTCGTCCGAAAGGAAGATGGCAAGGCGCTTGTCCATGCTCATGAACAGGATCTGCTGCATGACCCACATGACATCGGAAAAGCGGCTGACCGCAAGCTCAAGGGTAAAGATCCTGATGTCGGGGCTGCGCTCCGACACCGCGGCAAAAGCAGGTCCGCTGATGACGCAGCAGGTGCTGTCCTCCTCGGCATCCACCAGCACGTCAAAGGTTATAGCCTGAATCACGCAGGACGCGGACAGCATACACATATCGCCGCTGTGCAGGCGGTAAAGGGTGATTTCCTTGCCGTCGTCGGACATGATGTACATCCGCAGGCAGCCCTTGCGGACAAGAAAAACCCCTGCGCAGTCGTTGCCGTCGTGGATGTTGGTGCCCTTTGGATAGGTGACCATTGCTGAATTGCCGCAGATGCTCTGCCGGTCGCTCCGGGACACCTTATCCCAGAAGGGAAACATCTCTCTGTAGATTTCATCAAAGGCACAATTTTCCATCTCAGCCGCTCCTTAGCCAATATACAGACACATCGCCTGCATGCTAAACATAGCACATCTGCCGCTCCTCGTCAATATTTCAGCCTCCCAAAGGGAAAGGAGAATTCCGGATGCAATACTTCATATCGTTTCTGGAGGGAATAATCACATTTGTATCCCCCTGCCTGCTGCCCATGCTGCCGGTGTATATTTCCTACTTTGCCGGAGGTGACAGGGAGCCTTCCACCCGTCGGACGCTGAAGAACGCCCTGGGATTTGTGGCAGGCTTCACCGTTGTGTTCGTGCTGATGGGCGCTCTTGCCGGCACGGTAGGCAGCTTCCTGAGGGAATACCAGACGGTGGTCAACATCGTGACCGGGCTTGTGGTGGTGTTCTTCGGACTGAACTTCCTCGGCGTTTTCAAGCTTAATCTGTTCCGCGGCATCAACACGAAGATCGACAAAAAGAATCTCAGCTTCTTTTCATCGGTGCTGCTGGGTATTGTATTTTCGCTGGGCTGGACACCCTGCGTAGGCGCCTTCCTCGGCTCGGCGCTGATGCTGGCTTCTCAGCAGGGGCACGTGCTGACAGGCATCATCATGCTGCTGCTCTATTCCGCCGGACTGGGCATTCCTTTTGTGGCTAGCGCACTGCTCATTGACCGGCTCAAGTCGGCTTTCAGCTTTATCAAGCGGAATTACAAGGTGATCAACATCGTGTGCGGCAGTCTGCTGATCGTCATCGGAGTGCTGATGATGACCGGTCTGCTCAACAAACTGCTTGCCGTACTTTCGTAAAAGGAGGCGCGTACATCAATGAATAAGAAAACAAAGCTTGCCGCCGCCTGTGCGCTGGCTATCCTCGCCTTTGTGGGAGTGTACCTCCTTTATAACAGTCTGAGCAAAAACTACGCTCCGCCCATCACTCCCGGGGTGATCGAGCCGGACAGGACACAGCCGCAGACATCCGCAGGCGATGAGACGGTTGACTACTCCGCTCCCGATTTCACCGTGGTGGACAAGGACGGCGGCGAACACACGCTGTCGCAGTACGTCGGCAAGCCCATCGTGCTGAACTTCTGGGCGAGCTGGTGTCCGCCCTGCAAGGCGGAGATGCCCCACTTTGAGGAGGCTTACAAAACCTATCCCGACGTGCAGTTCATGATGATAAACGTAACCACCGGCGACGACCGCGCCGCCGCGGAGGAATTCATCGCCGACTCGGGCTACACCTTCCCCGTGTTCTACGACATCGAGGGCACCGCGTCCTACATTTACAGCACGGGCTCGCTGCCCACCACGTTCTTCATCGACAGCGACGGAAATCTTGTGACCTACGCCGTCGGTGCTCTCAGCGCAGGTAATCTGGAGGAATGCATCGGGTTCATTACAGACAGCGCCCCTTCTTCCTGACAGACATTATAACGCGCCCATCGTTCACGGGTTAATCCCGAAACGATGGGCGCGCTTCTGTTTCTTCTATATCATCAGGGCCATGTGCCAACTTCGATATATTCGTTCTCTATAGGCTCGCTGAACTCAAAACGGATGATCTTTACGCCGAACATTTCCTCCATCTGCTCAACGGTCAGATCTATCGAATCATAGGTTTCAGTTCCGGAGCTCGTATAGTATCTCTCCTCATACTCAAATTCAGGGCTCCAATCGGCATGCTTCGGATCACCCATAAAGTAGCCGCCGTTATTCAGATTGATTTTCACCTTTGCTTCCATTACATTTCTGTCCTCATCGATATATGACGGTCTTTTGAGGAAATAACGAAACACCTGAATGTAGGAGTGCTCACCACTCTTTGTCGAGTAGTCCCATGAGATGATTGAGGGCAGCGACACATCGTGACCATCATACTTGTAGATGAGCGTATCCTCAACGAGGTAATGCTCGCCGTCCATCTCATACTCCAGCACGAAGGGAAATTCGCCCTCCTTGATCGTAGGCTCGTAAATCTTGCAGCCGCAAAGAGGCAGGCAAAGCAGCACCGCAGCGAAAAACAGAATGACAGTTCTTGAGATCTTTTTCATATGAATCCTCCTTTTCCATGTGAGTATTCCGTGGGTATCGGTCAGGCATCCAGCAGGTAAGCCACAAGCAGCTCAGCGGTGGCGGCGAGTCCGTCGATGTGGGTGCGCTCCATGCCGTGGCTGCAGTATACCGCCATGCCGAACGCGGCGCTGCGCAGGTTGTTGCCTGCTCGCATGGCGGCATTGGCATCGGTGCTGTAGCGATAGAAAACGTCCACGGCGTAGTCACAGCCGGTTTTCTTCGCGCAGTCTATCAGACGGCTGGTCAGCTCGTAGTCGTAGGGCGCGGTGTTGTCCTTGGCGCAGATGCTCACCTTGCGCTCGCTGCCGTCCAGCTCTGGACCGATGAGGCCGATATCTATGGCGACGTATTCCGAAACACCCTCGGGCACGAAGGTGCCTCCGATGCCGATCTCCTCGTAGTACGGGAAGGCGAGAATGGTGCGGTATCTGGGTCTGAGCCCGTTATCCACGAGATATTTCAGCGCGGCAAAGCTGCAGGCAACGCCGCCCTTGTCGTCGATATAGCGGCACTTGACGTAGCCGCCGGAAGTGTACTGGAAGCGCGGCTCCACGGAGATCACGTCGCCATTCTGGATGCCCAGCGCACGGACGTCTTCCTTTGAGTGAACATCCTCGTCCAGCAGGACGCGCATGGTGTTCTCGTTGCGCTCAAGGGTACGGGTGTCGTCAAAGACGTGGACCGAGTGGGAGGTGCAGATCATCAGACCGGTGTACTCCCTGCCGTCACGGGTATGGACGGTGACCGATTCGCCCTCGATGCTGGAGAAATACACTCCGCCAAGATTCCTCACGCAGAGCATACCGCTGCTGTCGATGCTGCGCACCACCATGCCGAGGGTATCGGCGTGGGCGCCCACCAGCACGGTCTTTGAATTATCCTCGCCATCGAGGGTTATATAGGCAGTGCTCTTGTTGTCGTAGGTGACCGTCTGCCCGAGGTCGGCGGCAAGCTTTTCCAGCAGCGGATTGAGCTTGACGTAATAGCCCACAGGGCTGGGCACGGACACGATGTCTTTGAAGCTGTTTATAAGATATTCTCTGTCGATATCAAATCCCATGATGGATCTCCTGTCTGTTTGTTGATCTGATTTTATCACACAGGCAACATCCCGTCAACCTGACCGCTGCCATCAGAGCAGCACGGAATAGACCTGCTCGCCGCCGTTGACGAACACCTCCGCGATATAGCCGTCGCGCAGGACTTTCAGCTCTCTGACCTCTCCCCTGTGCTCCACAGGGCTGCGTCCCTCTCGGCGGATGATGAATCCGTGATCTGTACGTTCGATGCATGGATCATCGTCCCGAAGCAGATGCTGCACCTCCTCCACGGGACAGGCAAGAACTCTGCCGTTCTCAAGCCTGATTTCCCTTGGCACCGACATACAGCCGATATCTCTTTCCGCAAAGCCGGCATATTTCCATCCGGGCATCCATGAGATGAGGATGTTTCTGCCTTTGTGGTCGCGGAAAACCTGACCTGCGTACTGATCGGGGCCTTTATCCGGCTGTCCCGAGTATAGCGCCTTGAATTCGCCGTCCATGAATGAACCGAACATGACCGAGAAGTAATGCTCGGCGTCGATGGGACAGACCGACGCTGCCAGAAGGCTGAGACGGTCATCGGCTATGAAGGAAGGACATTCCGCGAACACGCCGTGCTCCCACTGACACATTATGCCCACGTACTCCCAGCTGAACAGATCAACGCTTCGGTAGAGCAGCAGGCGCGCCGTCTGAGTGGCGTGGTGTCCGGTCGCCATCACGCAGTAGTATTCGCCGTTCACGCAGCACACCGCAGGATCACGGAAATCGGGGCAGCCGTCCTCGGGATAGGAATCAATGACGGGGTTGCCGGCGTATTTCTCAAAGTGTATCCCGTCATCGGAATACGCGACGCTGACCGTCTGCACCTTATCCTCCGTACCGTCTGGCGTATGCACCGAGGCGTAAAACAGATACAGCCGCTCGCCCCTGACCACGGCAGTGCCCGACCAGCATCCGGCGCGGTCGTACTCTCTGTCCGGGCACAGCGCCACGGGAAGCTCCTCCCACTCGAGGAAGTCCTTGGTTCTGGCGTGCCCCCAGTGCATTGGTGTCTGCCACGGTGTTTCCGAATCGGGGGCGTGCTGGTAAAACACATGATAATAGCCCTTGTAGAACACCAGACCGTTGGGGTCGTTTATCCAGCCCTTTTCCGGGCGGTAATGGTATTTCGGTTTCTGAAGATAGTTCATGATTCACCTCGGACGGAGATTCGGCCACGCGGAAGTTTTTGTCCATATTCAGTATAGCAGAAATAATGATCGTTAGTGCAATTACTTTCTTTTCGCTGCGTTGAGCACGGCGTCATGCCAGTCCTCGCGGCGGTTCGTGCTCACCTCTGCGCAGACAAAAACCGCGCCCCCTGCCTTTCGGCAGAGAGCGCGGTTTTGTAAAACGCCGCGAAAATCAACGCTGAAGTGAATCATCCGTACAGATACCGACCCTCGCGTGTTATCTGCTTTTCGCCGTGTTGAGGGTTGCGATAAGGATTCGTTTGATCTCAAGGCAGTCGGTAATAAGCGACTCTCCTTCAGTATCGGTGAGGTATTCGCTCATCACCAGCAGACGAAGCCAGTATTCGGTCTCGGCTGTTTCCTTGAGTGAGATTTGCAGTTTGGCGATGAAGTCCGCCTTGCTCACGCCGTAGACCGCTTCGTTGGCGTTGGCTCCGATACTGGTGCCGCTGCGGATTATCTGCTTGGAGATTATCGATTCTTTCTTTTCTTTGGTGAGGTATTGGTACAGCCTGACGATGCGGGCAGCGAATTTCAGAGCTTTGTCAAGGAGAACATTGTTTTCTTTCATCACGATCACTTTCTTTTAAAGAATAAAGAAAAGAGAATAAAGAAGAAAGAACAAAACAGAAACGCCCAAGTAACAATGTGCGATTTTTTTATTTATTCAATATTCTTTATTCTCTATTCTTTGAGCCCTCGTCAGAGGGCGTTTCTGGCCCGCCCGGAGGGATTCGAATACCCCCAAGGTTCGGCGGCGACTTTCTGTCGCCCGCGCCTCACCGTGAAAATCACCGACTGCTGCCTGATCGCATCGTACATCAGTCCTCCGCGCGGTGATTTTCGCGGCGGTTCGTGCTCACCTCTGCGCAGACAAAAACTGCGCCCCCTGCCTTTCGGCAGAGAGCGCGGTTTTGGCCCGCCCGGAGGGATTCGAACCCCCGATCTTCAGAATCGGAATCTGCTGCGTTATCCAGCTACGCCACGGGCGGATGTGTTATGTTTTCAGTCGCGTGATTTAAGCTTATGTATTATACCATCTGCACGTCTGTATTTCAACTGTTTTTTGTCGAACTCACACTGAGGCTCTCGGCGTGCGCAGTCGTCGGCTTGAAACCGTCGATGCGTCATGGTATAATTATGCCACAGCATTTTTGAAAGCTCATTCTGAGAGGAATATATAATGAAAAAACAGACCTCAATCGTGTTCACTGGAGACATCGGATTTGATCGCTATATGTACGGTCAGTGGAATGACCCTGATCTGCTTTCCGGCGAAATCCTCGATTTCCTGCACAGTGCCGACCACGTTGTCGCCAATGTGGAAGGGCCGGTATATGAAGCCCCGACCAACACTACCACCAGCGGCGCTGCACAGCTGCTGCACACCATCGACCCTGCCGCCGTGTCGGTGCTGAACAATATGAAGGCAGACATCTGGAACATCTGCAACAATCACATCATGGACGCAGGTCCTGACGGGCTTGCCGGCACACTGGAACACGCCCGGCTCAACGGAGCGGCTACCATCGGCGCTGGCATGGATATTCACGAGGCACGCAGACCCGTTATCCTTGACGAAGCCGGCGGTATCGGGATGTTCGGCGTGGGATATCAGCGCGCCTGCCGTGCCGCAGGAGAGGAAAAGCCCGGCTGCTACAGCTGGAGCGATCTCGACGCCATCCGTCAGACCATCGCCGAGATCAAGAAAACCTGCCGATGGTGTATCGTGGTCGCCCACGCAGGCGAGGAATTCACCGCACTTCCCTCCCCCTACACCCGTGAGCGGTTCCATCTCTATCTCGACATGGGCGCGGACGTTGTGGTGTGCCATCACCCTCACGTCCCCATGAATTACGAAACACGCCCCTCCGACGGCAAGGTGATATTCTATTCCCTTGGCAACTTCATTTTTGACACGGACTATCAGCGCGCGCAGTACAACACCGACATCGGTCTGCTCATCAAGCTCAATTTCACCGAAACGGAATTCAGCTACGAGCCCATGGGACTTCGCATAGAACGCGGTCCGGAGCACGTTGTAAGGGACGAGCTGCCGCGCATCTTTGTTGACGTGCAGGAGGAGGAGTATAACCTTCTCATTCCGCTTTCCACGCGGATGTTCATTGAAGCCACCAAGCGTCAGCAGACCTATCTGAACCCCAAGGAATTCAAGGACGCCACCGAAGAAAAATGGGCGGAGCATTTCGCGCTGCCGCTGCGCACCGGTCGTGTGCCCGGTGAGACACTGGACTTCTTTATCCTCTGCCCTCTTGCCGAAAAAGAAAGTGAAAAGGCGTGGCAGCACAGCAAGCTCGATGAGGTAAAGGAGTATATCCTTGAGCAGATGCATCCGCTGAAGAAATGATCTGATTGGATTTTTCATGAATAAAAACGCCCACAACTCGCACCATTGTGCGAACTGTGGGTGTTTTGTTTTGCGAAAGACTGCCAAAGCGGAGCAGAATCCGGAAAGACGTCTAAAGTAATTTGTCTGCTCGGTTTGAAAAATCGGGATTTGTCAACCAAGCTGTATTCTGTAACAAACATACCTATCGACACACTCAAAACCTAGTTTACTAACAAGCTTCTGTGCTTCATCATCGCAAAAGAAGGTCATATACTTTCCGCCAGATTCTTTTGCTGTGTTCAAGGCTGTTCCTAATAGGTCACAGAAGTTTTGGGTATCAAAAGTGTCATCTTTCATATCAATGCCAAATATCTCATACCAACCATCATCAGCTATTAGGTAATATACACTGCCAACAGGTTCGCTGTTTTGAAGTTTAACAAAAATATTCCAGTTGTCTAGGTCTGCATAGATTCTATCAGAGTTCCAATACATATCGTCCTCTACTTTTTGATGGAGCGTGCGATAGTATTCGTAATTGTCTCTTGTGATGCGGATAACATTATCATCTGTCACGATAGGGGTATATTCGTTCAAGAACGCAGTATTATTGTTATTTGTCTCAATACACTCAAACCCGTTATTTGACAAAAAATCAATCGCTTGGGTGTTATCCATTGAATAACCCAAAACCAGTTCATAACCGTTAAATCTGTTCTGCACTAGTTCAAGAAATTCCATTAACGCCTGCTCTGTATGCGAACAGATATTAAAACTTACAGTTGACAAATAATAGTCATCGGGCAGCCAATAATAGTGAATCCAGCCCTCAACAATGTTTTCGTGTTCGAAAATGAGTATTTCTTCATTATCTCTTGAAAAAGCCTTTTGCGAACGCTCAAAAAACATCTCTTTTGTTTTGATTCCATCGCAGTATGTTGGGTAACCCGATTTTGCTTTATCCAACGCAAGTTCATACGCAAAACCTACATACGCGAGATGCTCTTGCTCTGTACATATTCTCAACATAATAATTCACCTGTGTCTGTTTGTAAAGCACTTGTTTTTCGCATAAAATTATATCACAAAACCATAAATTATCAACCGACGCAAGGCTGCCCCATGCGTCCGTTTAGGCTTCCAATGGTATTGACAAATATACGAAAACCTCTCTTGTCCTGACAGACAAAAGAGGTTTTCATTGGTGGACACAAGGGGACTCGAACCCATGACCTCCTGCGTGTGAAGCAGGCGCTCTAACCAGCTGAGCTATGCGTCCATATGATCGCTGTTCGTTTCAGCGTTCAATATTGTACCACATCCGTGCCATATAGTCAAGGTAATTTTTCCGCATGGCGTTCTGCAAGCCTCTCACGTCAGCCGCTACTGCATAACATCGCAACTTCTCCACAAATCCTGATTTCGATTGACATTTTTTGAGGATTTTGTTATCATTTTTTCGATACGGCAAAATAGTCCATCTGACAGCATCAGGCGCTGCACCGGGTCATTGCCTTCGTGCGGAGGTATCTCGTTCCGTTCGACCGCATAGTAGAAGCTGTTCCGGTTCTGTGATTCCCCGACGCTGAACAGTTCCCAATGTCTGCCGTAACGGTTATCAGAAAGAAATCCGAGAGAATAGAAGAATTTGAATAAAACAAGAAAGGAAAACGGTGTTTTCGCTTCTGCAGACATCAGAAAGAACATGAGAAATCAGATCCAGCGAATCCTCGACCTCAAGAAAGAGAACGACATCTACGTCATCGCTCATCACTACGCTCCGGCTGAGACTCACGAGATCGCCGACACCCTCGGCGACAGCAGAGATTTCTTTCTGAGCGTGCTCAAGGGATGCAAGGAGAAGAATGTGCTCGTGCTTGCCCCCACCTTCTTTGCCGAGCTTACCGCGGCGTACATGAAGGACAAGAACGTATTCGTTCCCGGCAGAGGCTCCACCTGCCCGGTTGCCATGGACAATATGCTGCAGTTTGAGCACGTCAAGCAGTGGCGCGACAAGTATCCCGAGCTGCCGCTGGTGGTCTACGGCACTTCCCCCATGAACCTCAAGCTTCTTGCCGATTACATCGCCTTCCCCGGCGATGTCCCCGAGGTCATCAACAGCGTTGACGCCGACCGACTGCTGTATGTCGGTGAATACAACTGCACCAACGAGGCTCTGAGAAAGGTCCGCAAGGACGTGGTCGTCTATCCCTGCCAGCCCACCTGCAACGTCTACAACAGCGCTTCGGTAAACGATCTTGAGGAGATCAGGAAAGAGCATCCCGACGCGATCGTCATGGTGCATCCCGAGTGCAACGAGGAGATCACCGCCAAAGCCGACTACGCCATCGGCACCGGCAAGATGATGGAGATCATCCGCACCTCCACCGCCGATACCTTCGTGCTGGGCGTTGAGAAGAATTTCTATCTGCGTATGTGCAGAGAGTTCCCCGAGAAGAAGTTCATCCACCTCAGCTCCTACATTTCCTGCAGCGTGTTCAACGTAATGCGCCTGGACAAGGTTCTGGACGCCTGCGATTTCAGCAACACCTCCGAGACTGCACGCACCTGCGTGAAGGTGGATTCCGCCACCGCCGAAAAGGTCTCCGGTCTGATCTACAAGATGTACAAATCCTTCGGTCAGATCTGATCCGAATAAACAATCAGCGACCGTGTCACTGTGCCGTTGGCGGCGGTGACGCGGTCGCTTTGCGTTTTCTTGTCGGGATCGTCTCAGACCGGGCTGTATTATTCCTCGTCGGGAGCCTGTCCGTCGTGGGCTTTCCACATACATTCCGTGAGGCTCATATGGGTAAACACGGCGGTGAAGGAGGAATCCTCCGGACTGCAGGCGTAGACTCCGAAGCGGATCTTCTCCCCTGCCGCCCACATATGGCACACTCTCATCTGGGTAAAGCTCGAACCGTCGGCAGAACACTCGATGCAGAAGTCATCCTCCCTGCGGCTGAATCTGTACCACATGGTCTTTACGTCGGCAGGCACGGCAGTGGTCGCCCAGTCGGAGTAGCCGTGATTCGTGACCACGCTGCCGAGGTGGCTGTACTCCTCGTTTTCGTATTCCACCGAGGCTTTGAGCCAGTTTTCGCTGTCGAGATACATGACTATGCCGCACTGATCAAAGCGATGGTGGCTTGCGGAGAAATCGGTTCTGACGGTGAAGGAGAAATACTTCTCCTCCGTTTCCAGCTGAAGCACCGGGGCGTTATCGTTTCTGAAATGATAATACGTCCGCTGCCACAGATCGGTGTGCGGTTCGGTGGTGATCTCTATTCTGTCCGGAGAAATGCTGAAGCGCTGCGGTGCCCGTGTCCACTCCAGTCTGTTTGCGTCAAAAAACATGATCGTGCCTCCCTCTGGTTGTTGCGCTCATTATACCACATTGACGCGGAAACAAAACAGTGATATCAGTATTTATACCACAGGTTTAATTGACAAAGCCATGTGGCTGTGCTATATTATCCCGTAACAAGGGTGCTGCCCGGAAAGGAAGATTCTATCATGGCCATCAACTGCGTTTCCGTCATGAACAGCTATGAATACCAGCAGCTGCAGAGCTATTACCAGCTCCGCGGCAGTTTTGTCATGCTTTCATGCGGGAACCGCAAACGGAATACAGGCTGTGATGATCCTGCGCTCTGAGGGCAGAATAACACAGTGAATGTATCGCCGCTTGTCTCGTATGAGGCAGGCGGCTTTTGTTATATCCGATACAATCACGAAAGGAATGATCACCATGACCAACATACCGGTAATCGACATGGCAGCAACCGGTCGAAACATCACCGCCCTGCGCCGCAGCGCCGGGATCTCGGTGCGTAATATGCAGTCTATCTTCGGGTTCTCCACCCCTCAGGCCATCTACAAGTGGCAGCATGGTGACGCGCTGCCCTCCATAGACAATCTGGTCATCCTTGCCGCGGTGCTGGGCGTGCGTCTGGATGACATCATCGTGTTCTCCCCTTCCGCGCAGGTGATCGCCTGACCTGTTTCCTGCGCAGGCAAAAGCCCTCCGTTCCCGCGGGAACAGAGGGCGTGATTAACACTCGAATGAGCCAGTGAGTATCTCAGCAGACGGGCAAAAGAGGCTACGCCTCCTTCTGTCCTGTCCGGCTGAGTTTGTTATCTCAGCTTCTGAAGCTTTGTGGTGTTTGCGATAACGATAAGCTCCATGCCTTTTTCCAGCGGAAGCGCAGGATCGACGGTCGTACTGATTTTGCCATCAATACGGATTGCCACCACGTTAATGGAATACTTCTTGCGCAGGCTCAGCTCGATCAGGGTCCTGCCAACCCATTCGTCCAGCACATCGATTTCCACCATAGAGACTTCATCGGAAAGCTCTATCATTTCCGAAAAGCCGGATGAAATCAGATTTCTCGCAAGACGTATTCCGGATTCTTTTTCGGGGAAGATCACCTTGTCTGCTCCAACACGGCTCAGGATCTTCTGGTGCATCTCGTTGCCGCATTTGACGATTACTGTTTCCACTCCGGCTTCCTTGCAGAGAGTGACCGCCATGACGCTCGCCTCCAGATTGCTTGCCATGGCGACAATGACAATGTCGATATTGGAAACGCCCAGTCGTCTGATCGCTTCGGGCTCGGTGATATCCGCGCACTTGCAGACGGGAATGGTCTCGATGGCGTTGTCGACGGTGTTCTGATCGATATCAACCGCCAGCACCTCCGCGCCGCTGTTGACAAGCTCCTCGGCGACCGCTCTGCCGTATCTGCCAAGTCCGAACACCGCGTATGTCTTGTTAAAGCTCATATAATCTGTCCCTTCTTATCCCACGATTATTTCTTCAACCGGGTTTCTTACTATATTCTGGTTTTCTTTCTTCTGGTTAAATGCCACCGCAAGCGATATGGGGCCTACTCTGCCCAGATACATCGTTGCGATAATGATCAGCTTGCCGATGCTGTTGAGCGAGGCGGTCAGGTTTCGCGTAAGTCCCACCGTCGCCGTCGCACTGACGGTTTCGTAAAGGATATCGATCGCCGAAGCGTCCGTAACGGCAGCGAGGAGAACCGTCGAAACCATCATGATGATGAAGGACATGGAGGTGACCGCCACCGCTTTGCGTACCGTCTGGTTTGTTATCCTTCTGCCAAACAGCTCGGTGTCCTCTTTATTGCGAATGGAGGAGAACGCCGACGCAAAGATGATCACGAAGGTGACGGTCTTGATTCCGCCGGCTGTTCCCACGGGCGAGCCGCCGATGAACATCAGCAGCAGACAGACTATCGCCGAGGCGTTTGTCAGATTCTCCTGCGGTATGGTTGCAAATCCGGCGGTCCTTACCGTAACCGACTGAAACACAGATGCCTGAATCTTCTGCAGCAGCGTGTAGTCCTTCATGGTCTGCGGATTGCTGTATTCAAAGACAAAGATCAGAACGGCTCCGGCAGCCAGCATGGTCAGCGTCGCGGTGATAGCGATCTTGCTGTGCAGGGTAAGGGAGCGGAAGAACTTCGCTTTCCTTCTGCGCCTGTCCTTCAGCACGCGCAGCACATCCCACCAGACGATATAGCCCAAGCCGCCCAGAACGACCAGTCCGCAGGTTGCGAGGTTGACCATAGGATTCAGGGCATAATTGCAAAGGCTGTTTTCCGCGATGATATCAATTCCGGCGTTGCAGAACGCGGATATCGACGTGAACACCGAGATCCATATGCCTTTCGCGCCGAACTCGGGAATGAACACGGTCATATACAGCAGCGCGCCAATGCCTTCGATGATAAACGTGCCTGCCACCACTCTCTTTACAAAGCGAATGAGCCCGGACAGGGAATTCAGATTAAAGGCATCCTTCAGAAGCAGCCGGTCGGCTATGCCCATTTTCCTGTGCAGGAGGATCATCAGTCCGGACATGATGGTTATGACGCCAAGTCCGCCGATCTGAATCAGCAGCAGGATCACGATCTGCCCGAAAACGCTCCAGGATGTAACCGTCGGCGTCACCACCAGTCCTGTAACACAGGTGGATGTCGTAGCCGTAAACAGCGCGTCAAGAAAGGGCGTTGCCTTTCCGTCCGCAGAGCTTATGGGCAGCGAAAGCAATATCGCGCCTGTCAGTATCGCGGCAAGAAAGCTCAGCAGAATAATGTGCGTTGTCGATAATGAAAGCAGTCGTTTTTTCATAAATAGTTATACCCCTCAAGCGTACGGGTTCTTTTTACTTTGAATATTATACCACTCTTGTCGCGTCATTTCAATAACATGGCTTCGGTCTGCGCCGCAGCCTTCCCTGAAATAATGAAACGCAAACGCATCGCGTCAAAAGAGCGCCGCCGGCATTGCCGCGGCGCTCTTTTTTGCTCAGAACTTTGACCATGTTCTCCTGTTGAACAGGAGAAGAACAGGCAGGATCTCCAGTCTGCCCAGCATCATGGTCAGCGCAAGAATGATCTTTGAGAAGGCACTGAAGCCTTCATAGCTCGCATACGGACCGATTCCTTCAAATCCCGGACCGATATTTGAAATGCAGGCAAGCACGGCAGAGAAATTACTGAAAAATCCGTGCTTAACCTCGTATTCGCCAGCATCGGATACTATGCTCACGGTCTGTCCGTTTACCGGATCAAAGGACAGCAGGAACAGTACCGCAAGGAAAATGAACGAATACAGCGTGATGAAGCCGAACACATCATTGATGGTTTTCTGCTCCAGCGTCTTGCCCTCAAATTTGGTTTTGGGAACATATCTGGGATTGATAAGCTTGCGGACGTTGATGTAAGCGCCCTTCATTGCCATGATGATTCTGGAGGTTTTGACGCCGCCGGCGGTGGAACCGGCCATGGCACCGGAAAACATCGCCAGAACAAGGGTGGTCTTTGCAAGCATCGGCCAGACGTTATAGTCGGTGGTTGTAAAGCCTGCCGTTGTCAGCAGTGATGCCACCTGGAACAGCGAATGTCGGAACGCTTCTTCGGTTGTATAGTTCTGTGGGAAGGACTCAAACTGTCCCACGAGACTCAGGAACACAATTCCGATCGCGGCGGCGACAATTATGAAGTAAGTGCGGAATTCCTCACTGCGAAGCACCTCTTTGACTTTGCCGATCAGAAGCAGATAATACAGGCTGAAGTTACAGCCGTACAAAATCAGAAAGACAGCCATCACATACTGCGAAAACGGGTTGAACAGCTCCATGCTGTTGGGGATAAATCCAAAGCCTCCCGTGCCGGCACAGCCGAAGGTCGCCAGCAGGCTGAAGAAGAACTGATCGTTTTCGTATCCGGGAATCGGCTTGTCCATCATCAGGACAACCACCTCAAGAATCGTCAGACCGAGATAGATCAGGTAAAGAATTCTTGTGGTAACCTTCATCTTTGAGACGATCTTACCAACCTGCGGACCGGGGCTTTCGGCGCGCAGCAGGTGCATGGATGAACCGTCGTTGCTTTCCGGGATAAAGATGAGCACAAACACAAGAACGCCCATACCGCCGATCCAGTGGGAAAAGCTTCTCCAGAAAAGCGTGGAGCGAGACATTTCCGTAATGTCATTGATGATACTTGCCCCTGTGGTGGTAAACCCTGACATTATTTCAAAGCAGGAATCCACATAATTCGGGATATCTCCGTTGATCACGAAGGGCACCGCACCGAACAGGGTCATAACGACCCACACCATTGCGGTAAGAGCAAAACCCTCCTTCTGATACAGCTGATTGCGCGCCGGCTTGAGCATCTGCAACAGAGTTCCACCGATCGCCAGAACAGCGATGGGAACAATAAACGCAATCTTATTGATCAAAGCCTCGCTATAGATAAAACTGACCAGCAGAGGCGCGCTCATCAATATCGCCTCAAGGATCATTATTTTGCCAAGAATTTTTCCTAACTTTCTGTAATTCATAACGTCACCTTACTCGAACACATCGTTCAGATCATCGAAGTTCTTGTGTGTCGTTACAATTACGACATTATCTCCCAGCCTGATTTCTGAATTACCGTCAGGAATGATAGTTTCGTTCTCGCGGATGATGCAGGCAACCAGACAGTTTTTCTTGATTTTCAGATCCTTCAGCGGTCTGTCGTAGAAGTATTCCTGACGCTTGGCGGAAAACTCCAGAGCTTCCACCTGATCGTTGACCAGCTGGTACATGGTCAGCACGTTGCTGCCCACGGTGTTTGCAAGGGCGCGGATGTAACCGATGATCCTGCCGGCTACGATATGCTTGGGAGAGACGGTATTGTTGATCCCCAACTCGTCGAGCATACCGAAAAGATCCGCACTCTTGATCTGAGCAATGGATTTTTTAACCTTCTTTTTGTTGGCGAACATCGACACGATCATGTTTTCCTCGTCAATGTCCGTCAGCGCCACAAAGGCATCCATTGCCTCTATGCCTTCCTCGATGAGGATATCGTGCTGCGTGCCGTTGCCGCACACCACCGTTACACGGGGCAGAAGCTCTGCCAGCTCCTCGGCTTTTTCCGGATCGGTTTCGAGAAGCTTCACGGCATATTTCTTTCTGGAGAGCGCATCCGCCAGATAATATCCGATCCTGCCGCCGCCGACAATCATTATGTTCTTGAACGGCGACTTCACAAGATTGGTTTCCGCAAGGAAATCGCCAAGCTTTCTTGCCTCTGAGGTGAAGTGGATGCGATCGCCTTCCTCGATGCGGAAATTACCGGAAGGAATGATAACCTCATCGCCGCGCTGCACGGCACAGATAAGCACTCTGGTCTGCAGCTTTTTGCCGAGGGTAATAAGCGTTTCTCCCACAAGGGAACAGCCTTTTTCCGCCACGACCTCAACAAGGGATACTCTGCCCTTGGCAAAATGCTCGATCTGCGCAACCGACGGAAGGTTGATGATGTTGAAGATCTCGTTCGCCATTTCCCTTTCGGGATTGACGATCATGGCAATGCCCAGATCGTCCTTCATGGCGATGATCTGCTTTCTGTAGTCCGGATTGCGCACACGGGCAATGGTATTCTTTACGCCGATTTTCTTTGCCACAAGGCAGGCGAACACATTCAGCTCGTCACTGTCGGTGAGCACTATTGCAAGATCGGCATCCTCCATGTTCGCTTCCTTCTGGATGTCGAGGCACGCACCGTTTCCCACAACGCCGAAAACGTCGTACTTCTCTATCAGGTTTTCGACCTTGGCTTTATCCTCGTCGATAATGGTGATGGTATGATCCTCGTCGGACAGATTTTTCAGTATGGTCCGGCCAATGGTACCCAGACCGATGATTACAATTTTCATTATCGCTTTACCTCAAAGACGACTCAATGGGATGATACGGTGTACAGGTATCAGCCACCGTATTCGTTACTATTATGACCGTATTGTATAATATCATCGAGGAAAATGCAAGATTCTGAGTTCTCGGTCATTCATTTCCACGCCAAAGACAGCAGTCCTGCTTTCACGATCAACTATAGGCTTGTTCAGTTGCAAGTCAGAAAGTAAGCAAAGAAGCACATCCACAGCTCGTTACGAATTGCGGATGTGCTTTTTCCGTGACTGACATGCGGTTAAACCTCTGCAAGAAGTGAACTGCCTTTGGGTTTATCCATTGCCAGCTTTCAGAGAGTTCAATTTTTCCGTTTTGCAAAACCTTTGGCACACTATGGCATACTCCGACCCGTATCTGATTATGCGCATTTATGTGCTGATAATAAAAATCCAGTTCACCGTTCCCGGCTACGGTTCCGATCAGATGACCTCTGACTATTTCTCCGCCCGAATTATCCGCCCACAGAATATTATCATTCTGGTGGTAAAAAACATTGTGCTTCCGTCAACTTCACCGTTCTCTGTGTTCTCCCGAGGGATAAAGAATCTTCCGTCATATGAAATAGATTGTGTTTCATTTTTTACACACCGTAATCGATTGCATTTAATAACTTTATAATATGCAACAGATTTCACTTTGCCACTTGATACACATATGTATATATGATATACTTAACGATATTAAAGTGTGAAAGTATATCAATTTACAATTCTGAACATTTCAGTTGATTCTTTTTCGCTATCGGATGCGGCGAATCGTTACACATAGTTACACTTTCACAGAGTATGACAAGCAAACACATTTGAAAAGGTCGTCAGAGTTTATTTGGAAAAACGCGCAGCATTTAATGCTATTGAAAAAAGAATTGGGAGGACAGAAAATGAGAGGGAATGGTTTTATTGCATCGGCAAGCAGGAGATTTATCGTAACAGGACTTGCGTTAATGCTCGTCATTTTTACGCTGATACCGACTGTCACTGCATTTGGTGCGAGTACACCTGATGACGTTGTCAGTACAAGTGATATCAGTTTTACAGAAGATGCTTCTGCATTACCATCCGAAGGAAACGACAAGGAAGTCGTTTCTGCAGGCGATGTTCCTGCGTTCGACTTTGTCTTCCCCGAGAAGATGTTGCTTTCTCTTGACGAAAGCAGCGTGACTCCTCTTGCTGAAGGGGTGCAGATAATGAACTCGGCGTCCGTTGTGCTTACAGGAGAGACCTCCGGCACAGCAACTTTGTCCGACGGTACCAACTCCGTCGGCGCGGGCTCCTCTGCCGAGCTTACTGTCGGCAGCACTCTGACTCTGACCGTAGCTCCCGGCACAAAGTCCTCCAAAATTCCCCGAAAGGTCACAGTGGAAAAGCTGGACGCTGAAACCGGCGAATATGTATTCTGGTTCGAGACTGAAACCGCTTCGTCAATCAGCACGACCGCTTCTCACGACCACGCCAACATAATCTACACATTGGCCGAGCCCATGCCCGACACCGATATTCGCGTGACTGTCGCGATGGAAACAGGCTGCAGAATGTTCCTCTATCACCACGATGCGATTAAAACCGACAGCAGACCCAGTACATACGGCAGCTCGTCGGAGGGCGGAACGACAGATGCTTACGGTATCGGCGGTATCAAGCGTAGTAGGTCTGCCTCAAATTATGTTTCCATAGGAACAGAAAACTATGCTTTCCCATCCGGCTCCACTGGATATATCAAAGCAAAAGCAGACAACGAAGGTGCGGTCACAAAGATAATTGCAAAGACCCGTGCCAAAAATTCCGGCGATGACTGGACTACCCTTTCCGACAGTGCGACCGCTGCATTGCTCAGCGGCTACACTCCGGGCAAATATCATCTTGGCACGAACACTTTTACCTTCACATTTGATGACTCTCTGGATTATTACTTCGATGTGCATTACGGTGAGGCTCCGTACATTTATGCCGCTCATATGAACGAAGAGGGTACCGCTCCCACTACAGCGCTGTGCGATGCCAACACCAGCCTTATCCAAAACGACGAAAATGGAAATCAGGTCGCTACTGGCGTTATCAATTACAACACCATATCAAGAGCCTGGACCGCATATATCCCCGGGCACAGCTATGCCATTGTCCCCAAGCTTTCATATGATGGTGCCGTCAAGACTACATATGTGGAAGTCAGCCCCATC
>SVPO01000135.1 GCA_015065795.1 Oscillospiraceae bacterium
ATCGTCGCCGACTATCTTCTCTCCCGGGAGAATCTCAGGGAGAAGCTGCAGGCGTTCGCGCGGCAGGAGCCGTGGGTGGACATCAACGTCATCACGCCCTGCGAGCGGTACATCCGCGCATTTCTCGACTGGTACAGAGCAGAGGAAAGCAGAGCGCAGTAACACCACCAGAAGAAAGGAACAGCCGTGGGAGTGCTTTCCCGCGGCTGTTTTCAGCTGAAAAGACAATACGGATTGTAATAACTATCGGGGAATATTACGAAATCGACGGGTTTTCCTCGTCCCAGTCGTAGTCGCGCAGGTGACCGTAGTTGGTCAGCTCGGGATAATCCCACTGACGCAGAGCCTCGTACACTCCCACCGCAACGGTGTTGGACAGGTTCAGACTGCGTGCCCCGTCGATCATGGGCAGACGCACGCACCGCTGGGGATTGGCGTGCAGCAGCGCCTCGGGCAGACCGGCGGTCTCCTTGCCGAACACCAGATAGGCGCCGTCGGGATATGTGACCTCGGTGTGGGTGTGCCGCGCCTTGGTGGAGAAGTAGAAATACTCGCCGTGGGTGCGCGCGAAGAAATCATCAAGGGATTCGTAATAGGTGATGTCCAGCAGATGCCAGTAGTCAAGACCGGCGCGCTTGAGCTTGCGGTCGTCCACACGGAAGCCCATGGGCTCCACCAGATGCAGCCGCGCGCCTGTGGCGGCACAGGTACGGGCGATGTTGCCGGTGTTCTGGGGAATCTGCGGCTCCACCAGAACGATGTTGAGTTCAGCCAAGGGTGATACGCGCTCCTTTGCTTGGGAGTAGATGTAAAGGCGATCGGGCTTACGGGCTAAGCCGTCAGCCAGTCACGGGTCACCGCAGCCATTTCCCTGAACCAGTAGGGCATGACCAGATACCATTCCGTCTCCACGTTCAGCGCGTAGGACACGATGCCAAGGTCGTTGGCGGTGCGCATGGCGCGGTACTGGTGGAAGCGGTCGGTGACTATCAGGAACCGCTCGTGGCAGTTGTATTGCTCTGCCATGGCGGCGGCGTTGGTTATGTTTTCAAGGGTGCTGGTGGATTTGGTCTCCATGACGATGCGCATGGGGGAAACGCCCATGTCCGCAAGATAGTTCTTCATCACCAGAGCCTCGGGGTACTCCTCGTCGGCACCCATGCCGCCTGTGACGATGCAGTGCGCCTGGGGGTGCTCCAGCAGGAACTCGCCTGCAGTGTCCAGCCGCGCCTTGAGCATACGGCTGGGCTGGTCACCTCTTATCTTGCAGCCCAGCACCACCACGGTAACGTCCGAGCGGTCCTCGGGCAGGGTGTTGGTGGATGCGCTGATCATCTTGCCGGACACAAAGGACAGATAGGTCACGCCGGCAAGGACGCACACAGCCACCACGGCGATGAGCACGTTGCCCCATGTGGTTTCGCAGCTGTCGATGAGCGGCCAGTAAAGGGCACACAGGAAGAAAAACGCGGCGATCATCATCGGGGGAAGCATTCCGGGGGAGAGCACGCCCACAAACAGCGGCAGACAGGAGAACAGGAACAGCGCCACGGAGAGACCCATCACGATCTTTCGCGGCAGACCGATGTCCGCCCACCGCTGGGGGATGTACCATTTTTCGGGAACGGAACGCGAGGGAGCTTCCTCGGGGTCATCGTCCTCGTCGGTGTCGTATTCCTCGTCGTCCTCAGATTCGCCGCCATTGTCGGCTTCATCGCCGTCAGCGGCATAAACGGATTCGTCGTATGTATCATCGGGGGATTCATCCTCTGCGGCAGGGGCATCGCTGCCCTCCTCCGTGATTCTTGCAGACATCACGTCGCAGATAACCACCGCGGTGTCACCCTCGTCGTTGTCGGCAGGGATGGTCTCCTCGTCGCGTTCGGAAACGACGCTGTCGGGTTCCGCCGCATCGCCGTCGGACTGCTCACCGGCAGCATCCTGAACCTCGACACAGGCATCTTCACCTGTGTCCAGCCCGTCAGCCGATGGTTCGGCATCGGATGCATCTGCTGACAGACCGTCGGCGTCGTCAGAATCAGCGGTATCCTCCGTGCTGCCGCAGGCTTCGGCAGGCGCATCTTCGTCGGCTTCGGGGGTGTCCTCCGCGTCGTCGGCAGCCTCCTCAGGCTCGGAACTGTCGTCGGCAGGTTCGCCGATGTCCTCCTGCGGTTCGTCCTCTGCGGCATCTGCAGCATCGGTGTCGAGCGGCTCGTCGGATTTCCCGGCGGTTTCCGCTTCGACCGTGTCCTCAGCGGCATCCTCAACCGCGGCGGCTTCCTCCGAATCGGTGTTGACTTCGGTATCGACAGGCTGATCTGCCTCGGGGGAAATATCCTCGGCAAGGGGAGCCTGCGGCTTCATGGCTTCCGCCGCCTCTGACAGCACGTCAAGAGGACGGGGCTTCTGCTCGCTGTCATTCCTGAGCCGGACGGCGACCACTCTGCGCCCGGAGTGGGCGGTGGTGTCGGCAGGCTCGGATTTGTGTCCGCCGCTGCGGGAGATCGTCACCTTGCGAGTGTGACGGTTGTTCTGATCGGCCACCATACGGCTCCTTTCCATTATATACAGGTATAGAGGGGCTTACTTCTTTTCCTCGTCGATCCAGCTCTGCCATACCTCGGGCTGATAGCCCACGGTGGCTTTTTTGCCGTTGCGCACGATGGGGGTGAGCAGCACGCCGGGGTTCTCCAGCATCTTTTCCTCGATCTGCGCCGGATAGGCAAGATAGGCAAGGTGCAGCTGGTCGTACAGCTTGCACTGCTTGTCAATGAGCTTGGAATAGTGTCCCACCGCCGCCTTGATGTTGCGGTATTCGCCGTCGCTCAGACCGAAACGGGGCAGGTCGATAAACTGATATTTGATGCCGCGCTCCTTGAAGAAGCGTTCGGCCTTCTTGGTGTCAAAGCATTTGCTTTTGCCGTAGATCTGGATATTCATTATTCTTCATCCTCGTCAAATTCATCTTCGTCCTTTTTGCCCAGCAGCTTCTGGAACAGCTCGGGCATACGGGAGAACTGGTCGGCGGATTCGTCGATGAGATATGTCCAGGTGGAGGTGGGACCCTTGAGGTTGGATTTTTCCAGATCCACCACGCCGGCGTTGACCACCACGGTGTCAAAGGCGGCAACGACGTTCTCCTCGATGCGGTCGAACATGGCGGTGAAGGCGATGATCGCCTCGCGGCGGTATTCGTCCAGAGGCACCTTGCCGCCCACGACCACCAGATGGATGCCCTGACGCAGGTCGGTGATATACTCAAGATACTCCGCCCAGCAGCGGTTGAGATAGTAGAGAACCAGCTGACGCTCGATGTCGTCCACCTTTTTCTTGCCGTACGCCTTCTGCAGACGCAGAGCCTTTTCGGGGTTGCGGTTGGCGAGGATGTGGGTCTCGGCGTCGCCCATGAGCAGGCTGTAGTGCTTGGAGTGGACGGCACGTCGCTGGTCGTCGATGATGGAGGTATACTGGGAAAGCTGGTGGCGCATATCGCGGTAATAGCCCTCGGCGATGCGCTGGACGTGAAGTATTTCGGTCAGCGCCTTGCGATCGTGTACTGCCTGAGTGGCACCCGACTGATAGAGATATCGGGGCAGCAGCTCCTGCAGACCGAAGGTGACCAGCATATCGTCCTCAAGGCTGGCAAAGAAATGGCTCTCGCCGGGGTCACCCTGACGACCGGCACGTCCGCGCAGCTGGTTGTCGATGCGGCGGCTCTCGAAGTGGTTGGTGCCGATGACGAACAGACCGCCCAGCTCGGCGACCTTGTCGTGATTCTTGCCGGTTTCGCCGCCCAGCTTGATGTCAACTCCGCGTCCTGCCATGTTGGTGGAAACGGTGACCGCGCCCAGCTGACCGGCTCGGGCGATGATGCGCGCCTCGTCGGTGTCCTGCTTGGCGTTGAGCACGTTGGTAAACACGCCGGCGCGCTTGAGCTCGTTGGCAAGCCACTCCGATTCCTCGATGGTGCTGGTGCCGATGAGAATGGGACGGCCGTCCTTGTGGATGTTCATGACCTCGGTCATGACCGCGCGCATCTTGGCGTCCTTGGTGGTGAACACGCTGTCCTCACGGTCCTTGCGGATGAGGGGACGGTTGGGTGGGATGGTGACGATGCGCAGACCGTACATCTCCAGGAACTCGTCGGCGGAGGTGGCGGCGGTACCGGTCATGCCGGCAACGCGCTTGTACATCTGGGTGAAATACTGGATATTTATCTGGGAAAGCACCATACCGGCGGATTCGCTGGAAAGGTTTTCCTTCAGCTCGACAGCCATCTGCAGGCCGTCGGGGTAATGGCGGTTTTCCACGACGCGGCCGGTGAACTCGTCAACGATGAGCAGCTCGCCGTCGCGCACGATGTAGTCTTTGTCCCGGCGGAGGGTGTACTCCGCCTTGAGAGCGTCGATGACCGTCTCCAGAGCGTCCATGGTCTCGGTGTCGAAAAGATTCTCCACGCCCAGAATACGCTCGGCGGCGCGGATGCCCTTTTCGGTGAGCTGCACGCCCTTGGTGAAGGTGTCGATCTTGAAGTGGACGTTCTCCTTGAGAGCGGTGGCGAGCTTGCGGCACTGCCTGGCAAGGTTGTCGTTGTAGGGCACGTCACCGGCGATGACCAGCGGAATACGCGCCTCGTCGATGAGCATGGAGTCCGCCTCGTCCACGATGGCGTACTGGAAACGGCTCTGCACCAGCTCGTCCTTGGAGGTGGCAAGGAAGTCGCGCAGATAGTCAAAGCCACACTCCTTGATGGTGACGTACACCACGTCGCGCTCGTAA
>SVPO01000008.1 GCA_015065795.1 Oscillospiraceae bacterium
CCGAAGAAACCGGCAGGAGCATTGCCCTCGCCTGCGGGAGCGTCACTGAAATCGCCGTACTGCTCGCGGTCGTCGTAGGCAGAACGTCTGCGATCGTCAAAGCTGCTTTCGTCGTATTCACGGCGCGGCGGACGATCATAATCGTCGCGGTCATATGCGCTGCGGCGAGGTTCGTCGTAGCTGCGCTCGGGAACACGGTCATAATCGGAGGCGCGATCGGATGCTGCGGGAGCGGCTGCCTTGTGAGCCTTTTCCAGCTTATCCGCCTCACGGCAGGGTGCGCACAGAGGCTGCACCATATCGTTATAGAAAGCCCGCTTGGTTGCGGGCGCGCCGCATTTGACGCATACGTTGGGCGTGCGGAATCCGCAGGAGCGGAAGTTCACAGCAACAAAATCCAGCAGATCGGACATATCCGCACTGCTCAGACGGCCGTCGGCATCATCGAAAAAGACAGCAAGGTAGTTTTCAACATCGCCGACCTGTGCGTTGCGCAGTGCACCGCTCTGATTGCACAGCATATCCTCAAGACGGTCAAAGGCTTCATCCTTGCCGGAGAGCATAAAGACGAAAAGACGACCGCCGTCTTCTTCCGCGGCGGAAAAACCGATGTTTTCATATACGCCGTATACAGTGTCGCCGGAAACACGGAATTTGTTTTCCTGCTGCCAATTACGAAGTCCGGAACTAAGCATCTGTTTCATGCCACCTTTAATTGATTTGCTTATGCTGACCGGCACAAACCGATACAACATCACTGTATATTTTACAGTATTCACGGCAAAAGGTCAATAACTATCTATGCGAACGATCGGCGGTTTCTGCCCTTTATGTTGTATATAAAGAAAATCCCGAAGGCCGCTGAGGACCTTCGGGATCGATAGGGTGCGATTATCAGTCGTTGTTGCTGCTGGAATAGTTGGGAGCTTCCTTGGTGATGTAGATGTCGTGGGGATGGCTCTCGCGCAGACCGGCACCGGTAATGCGGATGAACTGAGCCTTCTCGTGCATCTGGGGGATATTGGCGCAGCCACAGTAACCCATACCGGCGCGCAGACCGCCCACCATCTGGAAGATAGTATCGGACAGCGGTCCCTTGTAAGGTACACGACCTTCGACGCCTTCGGGAACGAGCTTTTTCTTGCCGCCCTGGAAGTAGCGATCGCTGCTTCCCTTGTTCATGGCAGCCAGAGAGCCCATGCCGCGGTAGACCTTGAACTGACGGCCCTGATAGATCTCGGTGTCGCCGGGGGACTCCTCACAGCCGGCTACCAGAGAACCGACCATGACGATGTTGGCGCCGGCAGCCAGAGCCTTGACGATGTCGCCGGAATATTTCACGCCGCCGTCAGCGATGACGGGAATACCGTACTTGGAGGCGACGGAAGCTGCGTTGTAGACAGCGGTGATCTGGGGAACGCCGATACCGGCGACCACACGGGTGGTGCAGATGGAGCCGGGACCTATACCGACCTTGATGCAGTCAGCGCCTGCCTCGATGAGCTCCTCGGCGGCACGGGCGGTGGCGATGTTGCCGGCGATGACGGGAATGTTGGGATACTTTGCCTTGACCTTGCGGACGCAGTCGATGATGCCGATGTGATGACCGTGAGCAGAGTCGAGGGTCAGCACGTCAACGGAAGCGTCGATCAGAGCGGCGGCGCGCTCCAGCACGTCGGGAGTGTTGCCGATGGCGGCACCGCACAGCAGACGGCCGTTGTTGTCACGGGCGGAGTTGGGATACTGAACGGACTTTTCGATGTCCTTGATGGTGATCAGACCGCGCAGATGACCCTGCTCGTCAACGATGGGCAGCTTCTCGATGCGGTGGACACGCAGGATCTCCTGGGCCTGAGAGAGGGTGGTGCCCACGGGGGCGGTGACCAGATTCTCGCGGGTCATGACGTTGGCGATGGGCTGGCTGAAGTCAGCGTCGGTCATGAAGCGCAGGTCGCGGTTGGTGATGATACCCACCAGCTTGCCGTCCTTGCAGATGGGCACGCCGGAGATCTTATATTTTGCCATGAGAGCATTGGCTTCGGAAACAAGGCAGTCGGGAGCGAGGAAGAAGGGGTTGACGATAACGCCGTTCTCGCTGCGCTTGACGCGATCGACCTGATCGGCCTGCTGCTCGATGGTCATGTTCTTATGGATGATGCCGATGCCGCCCTCACGAGCGATGGCGATGGCCATCTTGGTCTCGGTGACGGTGTCCATGGAGGCGGTCATAAGAGGGATGTTGAGCTTGATGTTCTTGGTGAGGTAAGAAGAGATGTCGATCTGCCGGGGCTCCACTTCGCTGTGGGCAGGGACTACCAGCACGTCGTCAAAGGTAAGACCCTCGGCGAGGAACTTGCTTTCCGGATTGGTGTTGAGCATGTGTTATCCTCCTTCAAATATGTCGCTTTTCCTCTGTTGCTGACGTTTTTCTCACTGAATATTAGTTAATAATTATAGCAGAGTGCGGACAGGCTTGTCAACATAGAATTGCAAGGCAGTATGACCAATCTTTTGCCTTATTGAATCGCGGCGATTATGGTAAAATGCACGTTTTGGACAGCATAATGAAGAATTTCAATTTCACCTTGCAATACTTTCCTTTTCTTACGAGAGCATCTTCTTCACGGAGTCTTGTGATTCCCTTCTCAAAGGAGGAAGGAAGGAAGGAATGGCAGTCTGTGCGAGAATACCTATGAAAGGCCCGAAGATAATGCTGAAAACCGCATTTCGTGCAGAACACAAGTACATAATTGCAGTGAAAATTGATATAGAGTGTGCGTTCCGTCGGTACCGCGGTAGACAGATGCCGACGGAACGGCTCAGATAATCATCAATTGACGGTTTCCCTCAGAATCGATACCGTCAGGGCTTTTTCGCAACCAGCATGAAGCGGTGCGCCCGGCCTTCCACACAGCCGTCGGCTTCTAGTCTGCGCTGTGCTTCCAGCAGATGATCAAGGCAGCTGTCCACGGAGAATCCGGAAAACTCCCACGGAATCACCCGCGCAAACCACACCAGCGCTCCGATGTCAAAGAAACGGATGGGAGTGAAGCACTCCTGCTCCTCAATGATTTCGAAGCCTGCGTTTTGGAAGGCGTTGACAGCCTTGCTCAGATACTGATCCGGGAAAGCGATTTTACGCTCGCCCATCAGCAGATCCACAAGCTCGCGGTCGTTTTCAGCTCCCACCTGCTGAGTGATGAACAGACCGCCGCTTTTCAGCAGCCGATACATATCCGCAGGGTTGAAATCGCCGTGGCGGTTGATGATGATGTCAAAGGATCCATCGTCGTAGGGCAGACGCTCGCTGCCGTCGCCCTCGCGGAAATCAATACCAAGGGGAAGCAGCGTTTCGGCGCACAGCTCCACGTTGGGAGAGTAGGCTTCAGTGGCGGCGGTGTTTGCGTGGGGGTGTCCCAGACCGAGCAGAAACTCTCCGCCGCCTGTGTCCACATCCAGCAGCTTCATTTCAGGCTTCAGGTGGCGCAGGACTATCTCACGGTAATCCCACGACAGATCGAATTCGCTGAAGCGTCCGTGAATGTGTGAGAAATCCCAGCCGTGGATGTGGGCTATATCTTCTTCGGCTTTCCATGCCGATATCAGTTGGTTTCGGTTCATAATAACTACTCCTTTTGATGTTTTTTGAATATCGAAAGGGTGCAGTCAACCGACAGCGATGCGTTATGTATCCCGATGCAATCCGCTGCCGGATTTATGGCTGCACCGGGAAGATATCTCGAACAGATCTCACTCTTGGAGTTCACCTCATTACACAAATAATCGTATTGCTATCGACGATCTTCGCTTGCCGCAAGGATGTCCAGCAGCAGGGCGATGTTCTCGTCGGAATACTCTATCTCGGAGGAATACATCCGCGCGATCTCGCAGGCGGATTCTCCTGTTGCGGTGCAGATGGCGTCTATCATGCGCGTGCTCAGCACCGCGAAAGCGATCCTCTGACGCAGCATGCCGTCATACAGACTTTCGGAAAGATGGCGGAAAACAAAATATACCAGCAGCTGTTCCTGTACCGTTTCCGACAGACAGCTGCCCATTTCTACGCACGCGGACAGCCGGTTCAGCATACCGTCCCACGCCGGGTCAAGGCGTTCCAGCGAGCGGTATATTTCCGCCCAGCCTGCAGGGCTTTTTGAGGGCAGCGCTGCACCGTGACGGCTCAGCACAGCCTCGATACGGTCGTCAACGCTCATGCTCCGCGCCTGCAGCGTGCGGAAGATATCCTCACGCATGGCAAAAAAGCCTTCCTCGTTTTCCGAGAATTCTCCGCTCCCGTCGTCCTCAAGGGTGACAAGCGTTACGGGTCGGCTCTGACCGAGTATCAGTTCGGCGGCGGCTTCGCAGCACAGCCCCAGACCGATTTCCGTGCGGCTGTCAAAGAAACTGCGGAAACGAGGATGGTCGGCGCATATGCCGCACAGCGCATCCTCGCCCAGGTTGGTTATTATCCTGCAAAGGTTGCGCTCGTCCAGAAATGGGCAGCGCTCGTTCTGCCCCAGTCGGAAATGGGGCGTCTCGCCGTCCTCGATATTCGCGGCAAGCTCTCTGCCGAAGTCACCCTCTACGGTTTCGTAAAATGCACGGGTGTCCTCGTCAATGTCGATCTCCCAGCCGATACAGCAGCTGTGGCGGCATCGGTCGGCGATGCATCGGAACTGCGGATAATAATCGGGAGCGACCAGTTTCATGGCAATCAGACCTTTCCGGATAATGCGATCGGCGAATCGTCGGATAAGCAATTATACCACAACTCTGCGGAAAAATAAACTGTTGTATTCAATCAAAAAAGCACCCGAAGATTCCCGACGGGATAATTCAGGTGCTTTTGACTCACAGGGGCTTTTTTGCCCGTACCAGAAGGAAATCGGGCTTGTGGATCAGATCGCGGTGTTCGGGGTGCTTTGCCATCATTTCCGAGTCGGGCACCGGCTCTATCATCTGTTCGATCACAAAGCCGGCATCCACAAGAGTGTTGACGATGGACGAAAACGTGCGGTGATACTTCACCACTCCGTCCACAAACCATTCGGACTGCCGTTTGCCGTCTGTGCTGTAATCTGCCAGATGGGCATAAAGCTTATTGCCCTGCTCGTCCCTGGTCCATCTGCTGCCTCCGGAAAAACAGGTGTTCACGGGGTTTTCCTGAGAGAACACAAAGAAGCCGCCCGGTTTCAGCAGGGAGAAAATATCCTTCGCCAGACCGCGGAAATCCTCCACATAATGAACCGCAAGGGAGCTTGTGACAACGTCAAAGGACCCGTTCAGCTCGCCGATGCTTTCCATGGGCATATTCAGATAGGTTATCTTCGGGTGGCTGTTCTCTGCCTGTGCAGCTGCCAGCATCTTTTTGGAAATATCAACGCCAACAACTTGCTCCGCACCCATACGGATGAATTCGGCGCAGTGGTCGCCGCATCCGCAGCCGAGGTCAAGAACCGCACAGCCGCGCAGCTCCGGCAGCAGAGAAAGCAGTGCAGGTGTTTCAAAAAGATCGTTGGCGTTGTTCTTGTTGGCTCTGATGGCACGATAGCCGGCAAAGAAGGTTTCGTTGTCATATATGTTCTGGTGTGACATACGGGTACTCCTTAATAGCAACGCTTAACTGCCAAGTGCTGATTCGTTAAGCGACTGAACCATGTTGATAATATTATGAATGAATATTAAAAGCAGACCATATTTTAGAAAACCATGAGCGCTTTTCTATGCCTGCCATTTTTCGTACTGCTTGACCGTTCTTATAACCACGGGATTCAGATTCTCGTATCATTTCTTCAGCTTTTTGAGGATTACCCAATCTTGCAACAGCAACAGCATAATTTGCATTAGCTACCCAATAATCAAAATCAGCCTTATCAATTAACGACAGACCTTGCTCATAGCATTTTGCTGCCTCAATATAATTTTGCCGCAAGAGATGTATGGTTCCCATATTAGTATATGCCGTTCCTTCATAAGGGTTTAATTCAAGTGTTCTTTTGTAACACTCCATTGCCTTGTTTGGTAGATTCAGACATCTATAACATCTACCTAATTTGACTATTATACTGGGGTTTTCTTCGTCATTTTCAAGCGCTTTAATCAATATATCTAATTCTTGCGCATATTTTCCTTCTTCATGCAATCTCTTGGATTCTTCAATAATGGATACAATTTCAGTATCTGTCAATTTCTTTTTTGCCACACTATTATCTGCAGACAACCAGTATCTACTGCCACAATAGGTGCACTGAAATATGTTTCCAATTTCCTCTATTTCATTTGCTCCACAAGCTTCACAGGTTAATCGTATCACAACAAATTCACTCCTATTCGGGTAACTGTAATATGGTCTATGAAGAACGATATTTTAATCTTTTCTTATAATATTGCAAATCAATAATAATAGCAAGAAAAAACCTACCCTTGCTGACATCACTGCATCAAATAAGGGTAGGTATTCTGGTGCCGGTGACCGGGATCGAACCGGTACGCTGTTGCCAGCACGGGATTTTAAGTCCCGGGCGTCTGCCAGTTCCGCCACACCGGCGTGTGACTGCCTGCCATTATAACACAACACGGTCGGAAAAGCAATCATCACTTTCCCGGCCGTGCGGTATTTTATGGAATCAATCGTGGTCACGCATATAGATATCCCAGCGTGAGTTGCCGTCCGCGGCCATGAAATAATAGTCGCGCACTTCGGTGCCGTCAGCGCTGCTGTCCGCTTCCACATCGAGATAATAAACGATGCCGTTCAGGGACATACGGTTCCAGTAGTGACGCACCTCGCGCTCGAATTCGGTGTCACGGTTGAGGATAAAGCTGCCGCTGATGACGTCGCAGCGATAGCCTGCAGCCTCGATCAGTGCCGCCATGACCGCGGCGTAATGCTGACTGGTGCCGCCGCTGTGGTCAAAGTAGTCCTTCAGCAGCGAAAGCTGATCCTCGCCGGACAGTTCATATTCCTGATAGGTGGAATGACTGCCAACGTAATTGTACAGAGCCTTCAGCTTGGCAAAGTCGGACATATCGTCCTTGATGACGCTGTTGATGATCTCGATGAGCTTTGCGTTGATGTCCACATCCTCGGTGTACATGGGTGTACCGGCGGTGTTGCCGATGGTGTCGGGAAATTTGTATGTGATGTGCACGCCTTCGCTGTTGGTGTCGAGACGGGAAGCCTCATCGAACAGCTGCGCAACCTCGTCGTAGTCAACACTTTCTGCTTCGGTGATGGTGAACTCATCGTACCGGCGCTCGTCCATGAATACTTCCTCCATGGGATCAAGCACACCGGCGCGAAGATCGCGGATATAGCCGATGCCGAAAATTACCAGAACCACCACAGCAGCAACACCAACCAGAATCAGCGCCGCCGATTTGGCGATGTCCAGCGCGGACATATACCTCATGTCGGACATGGTCTGGTCGGCGAGAACGGAGAATACGGTGGACTTGCCGGGAATGGGTATCAAACGCCACGGGTCGATGTCCGAGGTCTTGGTGATGCGCTCCCAGATGTCCTCCTTGAGGGATTCGCTGATGGTGGAGGACATGGTGTAGGTGCTGCCGTCCTCAACCAGCACAAGTATGCGCGAACGCAGCAAGCCCCTGAATGCCTTGTCCACACACTCCTGCTGCCACTTGTCCAGTGTCTCGGCGGTGCGCAGCTCGGCGATGTGGTCGAACATATAGATGTACGCGTCGCGCATGATGATCTCCGCATCCTTGCGGTTCCTGCAGCACTCGAAGCAATAATAGTAGATCACATGGCAGGTGCGGTTGTACAGCTGCAGGAAATTCTCACGCTTGCCGTCGCGGCTCTTGGTGCTCTTTCCTTTGGTAAAGGTTCGCCGCTGCAGTTCTTTCTTTTTTGACATTCCGGTATCTCACCGCCTTTCGCTTGTGGTGGGGTCAAAGTGTACGTCTGTCCGCATGAGCGCACACGGACAGACGTACATATATTTATTGTTTACAGCTTGAAGTAGTTTACGCCGGACTCGAACAGCTGCTGATCCTTGCTGCCGGGTACGTTCTTGATGATGTTGCTGCCCTTACGCTCGGAGTGTCCCATCTTGCCCAGAACACGGCCATCGGGAGAGGTGATGCCCTCCACAGCCCATGCAGAGCCGTTGGGATTCCACAGCACGTCGGCGCTGGGGTTGCCTGCCTCGTCACAGTACTGGAAGGCGATCTGACCGTTGGCGGCCAGCTGACGCAGGGTCTCCTCGTCGGCAACAAAGCGTCCCTCACCGTGGGATACGGGGATGGAGAACACATCGCCTGCCTCGCAGCCGGCAAGCCAGGGAGACTTGACGGAGGCGACACGGGTGTAGACCATACGGGAGACGTGGCGGCCCAGGGTGTTGAAGGTCAGAGTGGGATCGTTGCGGCCGATGTCCTGAATGGCGCCGCCGGGCAGCAGACCCAGCTTGATGAGAGCCTGGAAGCCGTTGCAGATACCCAGCATCAGACCGTCGCGCTGCTCCAGCATACGGGCGACGGCGTCGGCGATCAGAGGATTGCGGAAGGTGGTGGCAATGAACTTGCCGGAGCCGTCGGGCTCGTCACCGCCGGAGAAGCCGCCGGGGATCATGATCATCTGGCTGCGGTCGATTATCTCAGCCATCCTGCGGATGGTCTCCTCGATGTCGGAAGGAGTGAGGTTGCGAACGATGAGCAGCTCAACGTTGGCGCCTGCCAGCTCAAAGGCACGGGCGGAGTCGTTTTCGCAGTTGGTGCCGGGGAAGGCAGGGATGAAAACGGTGGGCTTGCTCTCACGGGTGATGATGGAGGGAGAAGCGGCACGCTCGGTGTACAGCTCAACCTCGCCCGCAGTGCCGTCACGGTCGGGACGGTTGGGGAATACGGGCTCGAGGGTGGACATCCATGCCTTCTCGAGGTTTTCCAGAGCCATGGCCTGACCGAACAGGGTGATCTCCTCCTCGGGCATGGTCAGACCCAGACGGCTGCACTCGATGCCGTCCAGAACGCTCTTGTCGCCGGCAAGCTCAAGGATCAGGCAGCCGGTCTGGGGAGCGTACAGCATGGAGGGCTCAGCCATATCGTCAAAGCTGAAGCCGATGCGGTTGCCGAAGCACATCTTGCTCACGGCGGCGGCGATACCGCCCTCGCCCACGACGGACGCGGAGCGGACGGCACCGGAACGCACGGCGTTGAACACCTTGGCGTAAACGGTCTTGAGAGCTTCGTAGTCAGGCATCATGCTGCCGTCGGTGGGGACGGGAACAAACACGACCTGAGAGCCGACCTCCTTGAAGGCGGCGGAAACAGTGCGCTCGGCGCTGGTCATGGCAAGAGCGAAGCTGACCAGAGTGGGAGGCACGTCGATATCGTTGAAGGAGCCGGACATGGAGTCCTTGCCGCCGATGGAGGGAACGCCCAGCCCGATCTGTGCGCTCAGTGCGCCCAGCAGAGCGGCTGCAGGCTTGCCCCAGCGGGAGGGCTTGGTACCCAGTCTCTCAAAGTATTCCTGGAAGGTCAGACGGGCACACAGGGGATCGGCACCCACAGCGGACAGCTTGGACATGGACTCAACAACAGCCCATGCAGCGCCGTGGAAGGGACTGCGGCTCATGTGCGCAGGGTTGCCGCCGTAGCTCATGGCGGTGGCGCAGTCGGTCTCGCGCGCGCCGGTGGGAAGCTTTGCGACCATAGCCTGCTCGGGAGAGAGCTGATACCTGCCGCCGAAGGGCATGAGCACGCTGGCAGCGCCGATGGAGCCGTCAAATCGCTCCACCAGACCCTTCTGGCAGCATACGTTCAGACGGGCAAGGTTGGCGGCAAAGCCGTCGGCAAAGGACATGGAGCCCAGATGCTCGGGAGCGGTCATGCGGTAGTCCTGAGTGTTCTTGGGAGCCTTGATCTTGACGTTGGTGTGCTGGCGCACGCCGTTGGTGTCAAGGAATTCACGGGAGATGTTGACGATGACCTGATCGCGCCACTTCATGCGCAGACGGGGATTCTCGGTGATCCACGCAACGGCGTATGCCTCGAGGTTTTCCTCGGCAGCGGCGGCGATGAAGGTGTCAACGTCCTCGGGAGCCAGCACGACAGCCATGCGCTCCTGAGATTCGGAGATGGCAAGCTCGGTGCCGTCCAGACCGTCGTACTTCTTTCGAACGTCATCCAGACGGACGCTCACGCCGGCAGCCAGCTCGCCGATGGCGACGCACACGCCGCCTGCGCCGAAGTCGTTGCAGCGCTTGATGAGACGGGAGACCTCGGGCTTGAAGAACAGACGCTGGATCTTGCGTTCGGTGGGGGGATTACCCTTCTGAACCTCGGCACCGCAGGTGTCAAGGGACTTGTCGTCGTGAGCCTTGGAGGAGCCGGTGGCGCCGCCGCAGCCGTCACGGCCGGTGCGTCCGCCCAGCAGAACGACGATGTCGCCGGGTGCGGGCTGCTTGCGCACTACGTTGCTCTTGGGAGAAGCGCCCACAACGGCACCGATCTCCATGCGCTTGGCAACATAGCCGTCATGGTACATCTCGGCGACCTGTCCGGTGGCAAGACCGATCTGGTTGCCGTAGGAAGAATAACCGGCAGCGGCGCTGGTGGTGATCTTGCGCTGGGGCAGCTTGCCCTTCATGGTCTGGTCAACGCTCAGACGGGGATCGCCTGCGCCGGTGACGCGCATTGCCTGATAGACATAGGCGCGGCCGGACAGCGGATCGCGGATGGCGCCGCCCAGACAGGTGGCAGCACCGCCGAAGGGCTCGATCTCGGTGGGATGGTTGTGGGTCTCGTTCTTGAACTGGACCAGCCATGTCTCGGTCTGACCGTCAACAACGACGGGAACCTCGATGGAGCAGGCATTGATCTCCTCGCTGATGTCAAGGTCGTTGACAAGACCGCGGGAGCGAAGCAGCTTGGCGCCGATGGTGCCCATGTCCATGAGGGTGACCGGCTTTTTCTGATCCAGACCCAGCTCGCTGCGGGCGGCGAGGTACTGAGCAAGAGCATCCTCGACAGCAGCGTTCACAGGATCCTTTTCTATCTCGATGGTATCGATCTGGGTGAGGAAGGTGGTGTGGCGGCAGTGGTCGCTCCAGTAGGTGTCGATAACGCGCAGCTCGGTGACGGTGGGGTTGCGCATCTCGGTGTCGCGGAAATACTCGCGGCAGAAGCACAGATCCTCAAAGGACATGGCAAAACCCATGCCGTCGTAATACTCGCGCAGACGATCCTCGCTCCAGCGGTTGAAGCCGCGGATGACCGCCACGTCGTCGGGTACGGGATATTCGGTGGACAGGGTCTCGGGCTTGTCCATGGAAGCCTGACGGGATTCCACCGGGTTGATCATGTAGGCGCGGATGCGCTCCAGCTGCTCGTCGGAGATGCCTCCGGAGAGGATGTACACTCTGGCGGAGCGGACCTCGGGACGCTCGCCGCAGGTCAGCAGCTGCACGCACTGGGCAGCGGAGTCGGCGCGCTGATCGAACTGTCCTGGCAGATACTCCACCGCGAAAGCGCGATCGCCGTCGTTCATGGTAAACTCCTCGTCATACACCTCGTCGGCGTTGGGCTCGGAGAAGATTGTGATCTTAGCCCGCTGGAAGTCCTCGTCCGAAAGACCGGAAACATCATAGCGGTTGAGCAGACGCAGAGCGGTCAGCTCCTTGACGCCGAGATTCTCGCGAAGGTCGGCAAGCACACTGCCGGCTTCGATGTCAAAGCCGGGTCTCTTTTCGACAAAAATCCGTTTGACCAGTGCCATATCCCTATTCTCCTGTTGTATATATTTTGGCTCGCGTCCGCACTCTGACGGACGCTCCGATACACAATAATATTATCATTTTGCAAAGGGAAAAGAAAGAGCGAGGGCGAAAAAAAAGAAGATTTTATGATTCATATATTATGCGCAAGATATAGCGGACTTACTTTGGGCATATTGTCGGCACGCAACTCAGATGCTTTACATCGCGGCGCGGATGTGCTATAATCTGTGCGAATCATATCAGAGGAGGGGATACCTGTGAAGAAAATCGCTCTCATCGCCGCCCTGCTGGCTGTGTTTGCTATGCTGGGTCTTGCCGGCTGCAAGGACGAAACCATGCTGGACAACTACACCAGCGACACCTACGAGCTGGGAGAGGAAGATCCCATCACATGGGACGACATCTTCTGATACTGTTATCAAATCCTGAAGCAAAGCGGATGCCTGCGGCGGCGTCCGCTTTTTTGCGTCAATGACATTTTCCGCGCTGCCGGCATAGTATGATACCAAAAGCCAACGGAGGTTCAGCCATGCCGATAATCTATCTCAGTCCGTCCACTCAGGAATACAATCAGTACGTCATCGGCGGCAGCGAGGAGTATTACATGAATCTCGTCGCCGACGCCATGATACCCTACCTCGATGCCAGCGGCATCCGCTATGTGCGCAACACACCGCAGATGACCGCCGGGTCGTCCATCGTCGCCAGCAATGCCGGCAATTACGATGCCCACATCGCTCTCCATTCCAACGCCGCGCCGGAGAGGCTTTCCGGTCAGCTTCAGGGTCCCGATGTGTATTACTATCCCACCAGCACACGGGGACGGCAGCTTGCCGACATCATCGCCGGAAACCTCATGGCGATCTATCCGGACCCGTCGCTGGTGGATGTTCGTTCCACCACCAGTCTGGGGGAGGTCAGCCGCACCCGCGCGCCTGCGGTGCTCATCGAATTTGCCTACCACGACAATACCGACGACGCGCTGTGGATCGCGGACAACATAAACGAGCTGGCGCGCAATGTGGTGCTTTCGCTGACGCAGTATTTCGGGATACCCTTTGTTGAGCCGGCAATGTGACAATGCTGTAAATATTTTGTTATTTTTGTCTGCAATCGTTGAATTGAAACCGACACTCTGATAGAATAAAAGGCGATCGGCGCGATGATGCCCGGTCGTCTTTTTTTCTATACATAAAAGGAGTCGGAATATGAAGCTTACCAGAATAACCGCCCTGTGCGTCAGCCTGATCATGCTGACAGCCCTGTTTGCCATGATTCCGTCGGTCACCGCCGAGGCTATGACCGAGCAGATAGTCACCGTCGGCTCGACCCCTGCTCCGGTTCGCTCCGGTGCTTCCGTGTCGGACGCGCAGATCGCTTCCGCGTCATCCAACAACACCTTTCGGCTGCTGGAAACCCGTACAGGCGCGGACGGCAGAGAGTGGTACAAGGTGCGGTACTCCGCCTCGCTGGAGGGCTGGATAAGCTCGGTGTACGCGACGGCAGGCACGGCGTACTCCACGGATGTCGATCCGTACACCCAATACCTCGAAAGAATGGTAGTGGTGACCGACAACGAGTTCGTCCTGCGCGCCCAGCCGGGAACGACCAAGCCGGAGGTTGCGAGGGTCAGCAGGAACGACCGCATGGTGGTGCTTGACCACGACACCGACGCAGGCGGCATCACCTGGTACGAGGTCAGATACGGCAGCGTTCAGGGCTGGATAAGACGCACCGCCGTTTCCATGACCAACATCTGCTCCGCGCCTGCGTCCATCGACGGCAGAAAGGGCGATATCCCGGTCATATTCCTGTCTCCCTCCAGACAGCCTGCAAACCCCTACGCCGCAGGCAATACCAACGAATGTGAGCAGATGACCCGTGTGGCTGTGGAGCTGCAGAAGATCCTTGAATCCCGATACGAATGTAAGGTCATTCTCTCCGATTACGAAACGCCCATCGGCAAATACGGCAGACCGCTCAAAGCTGCTCAGCTGGGCGCGGATGTCTATGTAGCCATTCACTCCAACGCAGGCGGCAGCGCAGGCAGCGGCTACGGTCCTCAGGGATACTACTATCCCTCCGGACAGAGCCGTCAGATGGCGGAGAATCTTGTCAACAGGATAGCCGCCATCACCCCCTTCAGCGACAATGCCAAGAACGTAATCAACGGCATGAACTATCTCGGCGGTGTGGGCTACGGAGAGGTTCGTGATCCGGGTGGATACGGAATGGTTTCCATCCTCCTCGAAGTGGAATTCCATGACCACGCCGATTCTGCCATGTGGATCATCAACAACACCGAACCCCTTGCAGCCGCCATCGCCGACGGTCTGCACGATACCTTCCATTTCATGCCCAGAGGCAGCGCTCCCACAACACAGCCCACAACGACGACGGCAACGACCACCACGACCACCACGACCACCACATCCACCAAAGGTCCGTTCGTCACCAGCAACACTCTGTGGCGTCCCTCCAGAACCACCACGACCACCACGTCGGCGTTCCCCACGCTGACCACCACATCGCCCACTACCGCAACAACGGTACCCACCACTACATCGACTACATCGACAACCTCGACCACCTCGACCACCTCGACCACCTCGACCACAGCGACAACTTCAACCGTTCCCACCACCGCACCCACCGCGCCGCCGCAGCAGCCCACGGGCATCGTCCGCGCAGGCGGAAGCAGCCGTATCGAGACAGCTGCAGAGATCAGTGCTCTGGGCTGGAATTCTGCGGAAACGGTGATAATCGCCAGCGGAAGCAGCTACCCCGACGCTCTCGCCGGTGTTCCTCTTTCCGCGGCAGCCGACGCACCTATCCTGCTGACCTCCGACCGCAGCGGAGCCGAGGCTGCTCTGCTTGCCGAGATCGAGCGGCTGGGAGCGCGTAAGGCATACATTCTGGGCGGCACCGCCGCGGTGTCCGCCGAGACCGAAGGCAGCCTGAAGACCGCGGGTCTTGAGTGCACCCGTCTTGCCGGCTCCGACCGCTATGCCACAGGCATCGCGGTGGCAGAGGAACTGGCTGCCCTCACCGAACAGGCTTTCGATACCATCTATTTTGCCAGTGCGCAGAACTTCCCCGACGCCCTTGCCATCAGTCCCGTGGCGGCAATGGGCGGCGACCCGATCCTTTACATAAGCCCGGAGGGCGGCATAAGCAAATCCGTTGCCGATTACGTTTCCTCCACAGGCTGCCGCAGTGCGGTGGTGCTGGGCGGAACGTCGGCGGTGTCCGAATTGAGTGCTCAGACCGTTGCCGACCTTGGACTGACCGTTGAGCGCATCAGCGGCAGGGATCGTTACGCCACCTCTGTCGCCATCGCAAAGCGTTTTGCGGACAGCTTTGCGGAGAACGGAGCCGCTCTTGCCACGGGCAGAGCCTTCCCCGACGCCCTTGCAGGCGGTGCTCATGCGGCTAAGATGCGCGTGCCCGTTCTGCTTACGGGAGAGCAGGCTTCGGACAGCCTGCTTGAATACGCCGCTTCACGATCGGAGGGTGCCGTTTACGTCTACGGAGGCACCGCCGCCGTCAGCGACGATATCGCGCAGGCGGTCAGCGCAGCGGTGAACGGCTGACCGAAGACATGATGTATCTTCAGGGCAATACCGCCTGTGCAGTGCGGTATTGCCCTTTTGCGTACAGATGTGCTATAATCACCCCGTAACCTGAATATCAGGCAGAGGAGGTACATAATATGAAGAAGAACATACTTCTCCGCTGGGCAGCTGCGATGCTCGCGCTGATCGCTGTGTTTGCGCTTTTCGCAGGCTGCGGCGATGATGCGGAGGAATCGAAAACCGACGCCGAGATCATGGAGCAGCAGGGCGTTCCCGATATCTTCATCGAGGAAAGTCAGCAGCTGACCGATCAGGATACTCCCCCTGCGCTCGTTCTGGAAACAGCACAGGGCGAAACGGTGTCGGCGACCAATGCCACCCTGGGCGGCTACGCGTGGGAGTGGATGGACAGCAGCGGAAAGATCCGCTTCAACGAGGAGGAAGCTCCCTGCGCCGCTGAGATGAAGGATATTACGGTCATCAGCCGCGCATCCTGCGATGGAAAGGTCGCGCTGCGCATCAACGGCGGCACGCTCCGCTCCGTTCAGATCTGGGATGAAGGCGCTCCCATGGAGGAGGGCGAAAAGATCACCGTCGAGAATGAGACCATCGTGTTCCCGGCTCAGGGCGAATACCGCTACGAGGTCGTGGTGGAATACGCCGGCGGACGGGTCTATTACGCCTTTAAGCTCAGTGAATAACGCTTCCGCCCTTGAGCGGATATGGAGGTAATTGATATGTTCAGAAAAATCGATCCCTGCGAGCTTGCGATCAAGCCCTTTGATGCCATCGGACGCGACTGGATGCTCATCACAGCCGCCGACGGCGAAAAGACCAACGCCATGACCGCCAGCTGGGGAGGTATCGGCATCCTCTGGGGCGAGCCGGTGGCGACCTGCTACATCCGTCCCCAGAGATACACAAGAGAGCTTGTGGACAACGGCGAGTATTTCTCCCTCTGCTTCTTCGGACAGGAGCAGCGCGCCGCCATGGGACTGTGCGGAAAGCTCAGCGGCAGAGATACCGACAAGGTGGCTCAGACCGGTCTGACCGTTGTGGGCGACAAGGCAGCGCCTTATTTCGCCGAAGCCGAGCTGGTGCTCATCTGCCGCAAGATGTACCGTCAGGAGATGCAGCCGGAGTGCTTCGTCGACCCCGAGATCGCAAAGCATTATCCCGACAATGATTACCATATCACCTATATAGCAAAGGTGGAGGAGTGTCTGATCAGAGAATGACCGGTACCTCACGGAATAATGACCGCGGCGGCGTTGTGCTGCCGCGGTTTTGCTTTATTCCGAAGGTTACGGGAATACTATCTCCCGACGGCTGGTGTGCTCCTCCAGCCATGTGCTCACTGCCAGCACGGGCAGACTGAGCACGAACCAGAATCCGCAGTACAGCGGACATATCTGCCCCAGAATATTCAGCGGGGCAGAGGAATAGTCCCACACGTTCCAGCCAAGCAGACGGTTGACCACGCAGCCCACGGCGAACTCGGTCAGAGTGATGACCGCGCAGCCTGCGCCGCAGCGTGCCGCCGTTCCCCGGGAGGACATTCTGCGGTTGCACAGGTGTATCAGCAGGGTGCACAGCCCGCCGGTCACGCTCATTGTCCAGTGGGTGCGTCCGCGCCATACCAGCTCCACCACGGGGTATACCGAAGCCCCCAGCGAAAACATGACCAGCCCGTTGCGTGTTATCAGCTGTCTGCGCGAAAGATGACCGTAATCCATGATGTTTCTCCTTTGCCTGCGGTTTTGATTCAATTGTTGCCGCAAGGGAACGGATTATGCGTTCAGAATACGGATGTCATCACAGAATGCTTATGCTCATCTGGTTGACAACTGCCGCCGCCAAAGCTATAATAGCAATATATAAAATAGGATAGGTGTGGATGTGCGCAGGCGTGCAGTTTTGCCGCATCCATGCAGATATCATGAGAATCATGGAGAATGAATATGAATGTGAAAGTGTCGAAGGTTGCCATGACCTTCATGCTCATCTGTCTGGTGATCCTCAACATAGCGGTTCTTGGTATAACCGGGCCGTCCGGTGACGCGGACGCTCAGGGAGCTGACGCGACTCAGTCCTCTGAGTTTACGACCCTGCCGTCGATGACTACCACCGAATCTGCTGCCACCGAACCCACCACCACGACCACTACCACCGAATACCGCGAGAAGGTCGTGCTGGAGCACCCTTATTATTTGAGGTGGACAAAAAGGCGCAGGTGATAACGGTGTTTACCACCAACGAGGAGGGCAAGTACGAAAAGCTTGTCCGCCAGATGATCTGTTCCACAGGCGAGAACCGCAAAAAGTTCCCTGATGGTCTGTACAAGCTCAAGGACAGAAAGTTCAAGTGGAGAAATATGCTGAGCCACAGCGAACCCATGTGGGCGCAGTACGCCTGCACCATCACCGGCGACTTCATGTTCCACTCCGTTCCCTACAGGGAACAAGGTAACAAAAGCTCTCTTTATGAGTGGCGTTACAAGGAGCTTGGTACCGAATGTACCGGCGGCTGCATCCGTCTGACTGTCGAGGGAGCCAAGTGGATATACGACAACTGTCCTCCGGGTACGCCCGTACGCATACTCACCGGTGATACATACGATAAGGATCTGATCGAATCCCTGCGTCCGCCTGCACCAAAGAACGGCTGGGATCCCACAGACCCCGATCCCGATAATCCGAACTATCAGCCCCTCATCACCACGCCCGACCCCCAGCCCGATCCGTACGCTCCGCTGTACGACTACGACTGGGAGTGGGCTCCCGAGGTTCCCAAGGTGACCCGTACCACCGCTCCGACGGAGACGACTGCAGCTCCGGAGGAAAATACCACTGCGGCGCCTGCGGAGACCACAGCCGCTCCGGCTGAAACCACTGCGGCTCCCACTGCCGCTCCCACCGCCGCTCCGGCTGATCCGCCGGCAGAGGGCTGATAAAACAGCTACTGAGTGTTCAGGAGGTAAATATGAACGTACAATTTCCCGGACTGGGCATAGAAATGGAGATCGACCGCGTGGCGATTTCCATCGGCGGCTTCAGCATCTACTGGTACGCCGTCATCATCATGAGCGGTCTGCTGCTTGCCGTGTGGTATGCCTTCAGACGCGCCGAGTTTTTCGGCATCAAAAAAGATCCCATGTTCGACGTGGTGCTCATCGGTTTTGTGTGCTCCATAATCTGCGCGAGGATCTACTATGTCGTGTTCTCCGACCGCAGCTACAACAGCTTCTGGGAGATCATCAATCTGCGTGACGGCGGCATCGCCATCTACGGCGCGGTCATCGGAGCTTTCGTTTCCGGTGCCCTTGCCAGCAAATGGAGAAAGATCCGCGTCATGGCAATGTTCGATGTGGCTGCCATCGCCTTCCTCATCGGACAGGGCATCGGCCGCTGGGGCAACTTCATGAATCAGGAAGCCTTCGGCTGCGCCACCGACCTGCCCTGGGGAATGCTCAGCGAAAACACCATGAAGGTCGTTCCCGACAGCCCCGTGCATCCCTGCTTCCTTTATGAATCCCTGTGGTGCTTTGCCGGTCTGGCGATGCTCCATTTCCTCAGCAAGAAGTGCTATAAGTTCTACGGTCAGTATTTCCTGCTCTACCTGCTGTGGTACGGCCTTGGCAGAGTGTGGATCGAAGGTCTGCGCACCGACAGCCTGTGGCTGGTGCCCGACGTCATCCGTGTATCCCAGCTGGTGGCGCTGCTCTCGCTGGCGACCGTTCCGCTGCTGGTGCTGGGCTTCAGGGGCAAGCTGTTCACTCAGCGCCTGACTGACGAAAACGGCAACGCCATCAACGCCATGCTGGTGGATGCTTCCGACGAAAAGCAGACCGACGGCAAAAAGCCCGGCGCAGGTGTCCTTGCCGCTGCTTCCGCCGCGCTGACATCCGTCATGGCCAAGCTCAAGGGAGACAAAAAAGCTGATCCCGGTGAGGAGGAGACCTCCGAAGCCGCAGAAAATAACGAAAACGAAAGCAATCAGGAGGATTGACATGAGCCCCATCATCATAGACGGTAAAAAGATTTCTGCTGACGTGCGCGCACAGGTTGCCGCCGAAACCGCCAAGCTCAAGGAGCAGGGTATCGTACCCGGCCTTGCGGTCATCATCGTTGGCGACGACCCCGCGTCCCGTGTGTACGTCAACAATAAGAAAAAAGCCTGCGCCGACGTGGGCTTCTATTCCGAGGAGCACGCCCTGCCTGCCGAGACCACTCAGGAGGAACTGGTGGCTCTCGTTCAGCAGCTCAACCAGCGCAAGGACATCAACGGCATCCTCTGCCAGCTGCCCCTGCCCAAGGGTCTGGATGACAAGGCGGTCATCAACGCCATCGCTCCCGAAAAGGACGTTGACGCCTTCCATCCCTCCAACGTGGGACGCATCATGCTGGGTGAATACAGCTTCCTGCCCTGCACTCCCGCAGGTGTGATGGAGCTGCTCCACGCCGCTGATGTTGAGATATCCGGCAAGGAATGTGTCGTCATCGGCCGCAGCAACATCGTGGGCAAGCCCATGGGTATGCTGCTGCTCCACGAGAACGGTACCGTCACCATCTGCCACAGCCGCACAAAGAATCTGGCTGAGGTCACCCGCAGAGCCGACGTGCTGGTCGCCGCTGTGGGCAAGGCAAAGTTCGTCACTGCCGATATGGTCAAGCCGGGTGCCGCCGTCATCGACGTTGGCATGAACCGTGACGAGAACGGCAAGCTGTGCGGCGACGTTGACTACGACGCGGTGGCTCCCATCTGCTCCGCCATCACTCCCGTACCCGGCGGCGTCGGACCCATGACCATCGCCATGCTCATGCGCAACACCCTCACCGCTGCCCGTATGCAGAACGGTCTGGATAACTGACAGATAAGCTGACACACGCCGCTGTGACGCAAGTTGCAGCGGCTTACGCATTGGATTTTACAGGAGGAACGAATGGCATCACAGTCAGGAAAAAGCCGAAGCGGCACAGGCAGATCCGCGTCAAACAGCGGTAAAGCCGCAGGAAAGAAAAACACCGCCCGAACAACGTCCGCAAAAAGCGGCAGCAGGGCAGGCTCATCAACGCGCAGCTCCACAGCATCAAGGTCGTCCTCAGGGGCGCGCGCCTCGTCATCAAAGAGAAAGACGGAACAGAAGAATCGATCGCCTCTGCGCGCCGGCGGCACCGCGCTGCTTGTGCTCGCCGCGATCATCGCGCTGCTCTTTGCGGTGGGTGTAAATCGAGGAAAGATCGACGTCATGTCGGAAGATCCCATGTCCCAGTTTGCCGATTTCCTGCTGGAGGATTTCGGTGACGACGGAGTAGAACAGCAGTCCGATGACGAAGATCCGGATGAGGAAGAACAGGTGATCACACCCGAAACTTCAGCATCAAAGACCACATCGTCTGCCGCTGCCGAAACCACATCGACAAAGAAAACGACCACAACAACCACTGCCGCGTCAACGACAGGGGAATCCACGACCACTACCGCCGCCACAGCAAAATCCACCACAACGACCGCAGCAAAGACTACCGCGGCGAAAACCACGACGACCACCGCAAAACCGACCACAACAACACAGACCACAACGAAGAAACCAACCACAACAACCACGACCACAACCGCCAAGGTTACCGAAGCTACCGATTTCGCGGTCGTTACCACTGCCGCAACGCAGACGACCGCCACAAAGCCCACCTATGCCAACGCCGAATATGTGGTGGATCCCAACTACGAATCCCCGTATTACATCGTGGTTTATGCCGGCAAGAGCCAGTCAGTGGCGATTTACACCAAGGATGCCGGCGGCAAATACAGCGTGCTCAGCCGCTGCTTCACCTGCTCCACGGGCGCTCCCGAAACACCCACCCGAACCGGACAGTACAAGATCCGCGCCAAGTATCGCTGGCGCTGGCTGCAGGGCAATGTCTACGGTCAGTATTCCAGCTCCATTTCCAGCTCGTACCTTTTCCATTCCGTACCGTATCTGAAGGAAAGCGAAAGCACGCTGGATATGAATGAATACGACAAGCTGGGAACTCAGGCGTCCCACGGCTGCATCCGCCTGTGCGTAAGGGATACCAAGTGGATATACGACAACTGCCCCATCGGTACGCAGGTCAACATCGTCAACGAATCCGGTCCATCGGGAGCCGGTGTGCCGTCCCTTGACTACGGCGCGAAGTACAAAGGCTGGGATCCCTCCGATCCCCATTCGGACAACCCGTACAATAACTGATGCTCGTCCCGTCGATTTAGTGACAAATAGGTTACATTTATCGAATTTCGGCAAATATATATTGACATAGCCTCGGTCGCGTGATAGAATGAGTCCGCCGTGATGAGAGTGGGGGAGTAGTGCTGCTTCAGCGCAGCTTCCGCTTGCGGCAGATCGATGAAAACAAGCTTCCGGAGCGGTGCTTCGGAATGATTTTCTGCTCCGATTTTCTGGAGGTGCAATGTGACTTCGGTTATCATTTCTGCGGTGCTGCTCCGATTGAGCAGTATTGCGGGCGCGGCGGTCAATCTCGTCGGCCATTTTCCCCGGAACAATGCCTTTGAGCTGAGCGATGACGGCGAATACCTCTACAGCAGAGGCGAGCGTTACGATTTCGTCGGCTTCAGCGAGGACGGACATTATGTCTCCGATTCGGGTGAAACCGTATCGGCAGGCGGTCGTCTGGGCTATGTCATCGGTGACAACGGCTGCAGCGTCCGGCGCATGGCTTCCCGTGAGGGAACTTACGTTATGCTCAGCGGTGCGTCCGACTGCGCAGAGATATATCGCCTGTGCGAGTAATATCAAATTCAGCATCTGTTACCCCCGGTCAGCACCGTCTGACCGGGGATTTTCCTTTTTTCTCACAAAAACTGAAAAAATGCCTGCCTTGTTCATATTGCGTTATGAAATCCGGTGGTGTATAATTGACAGGACTAACTATTCGGAGGTAAAAACATTATGAAAAAAATACTCAGAACCGTCGCCGCTATGCTGGCGGTCATCATGCTTGTTTCCTGCTGCGCCATGAGCGCCTTCGCCGAGGCTTCCTCAGATGAATGGACCGAGGCCGACACCGAGGAACTGATGGATTATCTCGAGCAGACCGGCAACGATGAGCTGCTCCAGTCCTATATAGATATGCTTTCCGGCACCGATGTCTCCGGCGCGGATGTTTCCGGTTCTGATGCCGCGGCTCCTGTGGACAACCGCAAGCTCAGAGATCACACCCTCACCGAAAAGACCTTCGAGGAGTTCGGCTTCTCTGTCAAGGTTCCGGATTTCGCCAGCTATGCTGACATCTATTCCGACGTTGACACCATGTCCAGGGTTCTGGGCACCACTGCCAATCCCGATGCCCTGTTCAATGCTGGCTACAGCGCTGACTTTTCCAACTACATTATCTATGCCATGTCGGGCAGCAGCAACGACATGATGGCTTTCGACATGATGGCTGTCAACTATACCGAGAGTGACTGGTCCCGCTACATCGGCAACTACTCCGACCTTTCCGCCGAGGAGCAGGAGAAGCTGGCTGCTTCCACCGACCTCATCGGCATGGGCACCAAGGCTTCCTTCCGCGAGATCAACGGCACTCCCGTTCTGGTTCAGGAGTATTTCGATCAGATGTACAACTCCATGGCTTACGTTGTTCAGGCGATCGTTGACGGCGGCATGTATGAAATGTTCATTCAGGTTGCCGATCCCGGTGATGACGATCTTGCCGTTGCCGAGGAGATCATCGAAAGCGTTAAGTTCTCCGGTGTCAATCCTCAGCGCTACGGCGTTGCCAGCACCTGCACCACCACCTGGCTCTTCGTTCTGGTGGCTGTCCTGTTCGTCATCGTTGCTCTGCTGGCATTCTTCCTGATCCGTTTCTCTGCCTTTGCCAAGGCTTCCGGCAGCGAATTCAACATCATCGGCTTCAACTTCCCCAAGAAGAACTGACGATAAGAGCCTGATCAGATCAAAGAATAATCACGGGTGAATGATATGAATGAATATACCTTTTCCGGCGTCGCAGAGGCGCTGGAGGTCTTTGATGATATGCGCGAAAAGGCGGTGGCGATCGGTCACGCCATGGGTGTCATCTACCTTGACAGCGTGACCTGCGCTCCTGCCAACACCGCGGCGTTCCGTGCCCGTACGCTGGGCACCATGTCCGGCATCGAGTACGACATCACCACCGATCCCCGTGCCAAGGCGGCTATTGCGTGGCTGGTGGAGCATCAGGAGGAGCTGGACGAGCAGCGCCGCCGCGAGGTCACCGAATACGACCGCGCCAACCGCTTCATCTCCAGCATCCCCAAGGATGAGTACGCCGCCTACAGCGAGCTTATCGCCAACGCCGAGGCAGTGTGGCACAAGGCAAAGCAGGAAAACGACTTTGCTTCCTTCGCACCCTATCTTGAGCAGATTTTTGACTGCAACCGCCGCTTTGCCGGCTACTACTGCCCGGAAAAGCCGGCCTACGACGTGCTTCTCGACCGCTATGAGCGTGGGCTGACCATGGAAAAGGCGGATGGCTTCTTTGCCAGCCTGCGCGCCGAGATCGTTCCGCTGCTGTCCAAGGTCATGGCTGCCCCCCAGGTGGACGACAGCTTCCTCGACGCCAACTATCCCGTGGACAAGCAGCGCGAGCTGTCCGACTACCTCATGGAGGTCATGGGCATTGACCGCTCCCATTGCGGGATCGCCGAGAGCGAGCATCCCTTCACCATTAACTTCGGCAGCGACGATGTGCGCATCACCACCCACTACCACGAGGACAACGTGGCGAGCTCCATGTACTCGGTCATCCACGAGGGCGGCCACGCTCTCTACGAGCTGGGCGTGGGCAAGGAATACGAGCGCACATTCCTCTCCGGCGGCGTGTCCATGGGTATCCACGAGAGCCAGTCGAGGCTCTTTGAGAATCTCATCGGCAGAAGCGAGGAGTTCATCGCGCTGATCTACCCCAAGCTGCAGGAGCTGTTCCCCGAGCAGCTCAAGGGCGTGGATGCATACGCTTTCTACAAGGCGGTCAACAAGGTCGAGCCTTCCCTTATCCGCACCGAGGCGGACGAGCTGACCTACGCCCTCCACGTTCTCGTGCGCTACGAGCTGGAAAAGGCTCTCATCGCAGGTGAGCTTGCGGTAAAGGATCTGCCTGCCGCGTGGAACGCCAAGTACAAGGAATACCTCGGCGTGGATGTTCCCGACGACACCCACGGCGTGCTGCAGGACTCCCACTGGAGCGGCGGCTCGGTGGGCTATTTCCCCAGCTACGCGCTGGGTTCTGCCTACGGCGCACAGATGATAGCCAGCCTGCGAGAGGATGTGGACGTGTCCGCTGCCATCTCCGGCGGCGATCTCAGCCCCATCGTGAACTGGCTGGGCGAGCGCATTTACCGCCACGGCTGCAGATACGATCCTGCGTGGCTTATCGAAAACTGCTGCGGTACGGATTTCGACCCGTCCTTCTTCGTGAGCTATCTCACCGGGAAGTTCAGCGCCATTTACGATATCAGATAATCAGAACAGACCCGGAGGGCGCTTGCCTTTCGGGTCTGTGGTCATTAACAGGAGTGTACGATGAATTTTACCAACAAAGACATACTGCGCGTCGCCATGACACAGTCGGCTGTGGATACGGGATGTGCTCCTGAGGATTTCCTGCGCAGCGATAACGTGGTGGTGCTCTCCAGACCGCATCCCGATGCGCGGAAGTACCTGAAGCTGCCCCATTCCTGCGACCTTGCGTCCTACGGCAGCAACGTCGTAGCCGCCGTTTCGCCTGAGACAAAGGACATCGTCGCGGACTACATCGGCAGATTCTCCGTTGCCCACTGCTTCGAAACGCCCAACCTGCACGTTCTGGAAGATGCGCTGCGTCCTCTCGGACTGCGGATATGCTTCATGGCTGAGTATTTTCTGCCCGACGTGAACGCCCTGACGCCCCTTGCCTGTCCGTACGAGATGAAGATCCTCGGCAGGGAGGATTTTGCCGACCTGTACACCGAACAGTGGAGCAATGCCCTGTGCGCCCACCGCGCCGAGCTGGATGTGCTGGGCGTGGGTGCCTGCGACGGCGACCGCCTCGTGGGGCTTGCCGCCTGCTCCGCCGACTGCGATACCATGTGGCAGATAGGCATCGATGTCCTGCCGGAGTATCGCCGCAGAGGCATCGCCGCCGCCCTGACATCGCAACTCGCACTTGAGATTCTGGAACGGGGAAAAGTACCCTTCTACTGCGCCGCGTGGTCCAATATCCCTTCGGTGCGCAACGCCATCCGCAGCGGGTTCCGCCCTGCTTGGGTGCAGATGACCGCAAAAAGCGCGGAATTTGTGGACGGCATGAACAACGGGCAATGATATATCAGTTGACAAATCATACACTGGTGATATAATAATTATTATCAATATTTCATAAAAATGCGCCGATTCAGGCACAACTAATCGGAATATTGACGGATAATTATACTGAGAGGATATTACAATGAAAACCAAATCCAAACCAATGGGCGGTTTCCGTTTCTGGACGCTGGTCTGGGGACTGGGACTTGCCGGTCAGCTCTGCTGGAACATCGAAAACCAGTGGTTCAACACCTTTATCTACGCAAAGATCGCCAAGGATCCCACCATTATCTCGTGGATGATGGCTGTGTCAGCCGCGGCGACCACCATCTCAACCTTCCTGTTCGGCACCATTTCCGACCGCGTGGGCAAGCGTAAATACGTCATCTCGCTGGGCTATATCATGTGGGGTATCTTCACTATCCTGTTCGGCATGACCGAGTTCATCGCAGACGGCACACTCGGCAGCGGACCGCAGATGATGATGGTAGCGGCGGTTGCCGTCGTTGCCGCCGATGCCATAATGAGCTTCTTCGGCTCAATGGGCAACGACAGCGGCTACAACGCCTGGGCGAACGACAACATGACCGTCAGAAACCGAGGTCAGATCGGCGCGGCGATGGCTGTCCAGCCGGTCATTGGCACCATCGTGGGCACTGTCGCAGGCGGTATGCTCATCGGCGCGGACGAAAACTATATGCGCCTGTTCCTGGTCATGGGTGCGGCGGTCATCGCTCTGGGCGTGTTCTCGCTGTTCTTCCTCAAGGATTCTCCCAATCTCAGGGCAAACAGGGACGGCTCCTTCTGGAAGCAGTTCTTCAGCATCTTCAATTTCAGAAAGTATTTTGCCATGAAGGAGCTTGTGTGGGTCAACCTCACCCTTGCATTTTACTTCATCGCCTTCAATATGTGCTTCTCCCACATCGGCAACTACATGATCTACTACCTCGGCTTCGGCGCCGACCTCATGGGCATCATCGAGGGCGTGTCGCTCATCGTCGCCATGCTGGTGGTCATTCCTGCCACATCCCTCATCAACCGCAACAAATCGCCGCTGCTGTGCGTGCTTTCGGTGCTGCTCAGTTTTGCCGGCGTGATGGTTCTCGGTCTGTTTGTCCGTCCGGAAAACGTCGATCCCACCGCCATCTTCAACCCAGTGCTCATGGCAGGCATTTTTCTCATCGGCGTGGGATATATGCTCATGCTCCAGACCCTCACCGTCTGGTCCAAGCGGCTCTATCCCGAGGGCGCTCGCGGTCAGTTCGAGGGCATCCGCATCCTGTTCTATGTGCTCATCCCCATGGTGGTGGCTCCCCTTATCTCCAACCCCGTCATCAAGCGCAGCGGCGAGTTTGTGGACGAAAACGGCTTTACCCAGTATCTGCCCACTCACACGCTGTTCCTCGTGACCTCGATATTTGTGCTGCTGACTCTGCTGCCGCTGATCTTTGCCTCGGTGCATCACAACCGCCGCATCAGAGCCGCAGTTGCTGCCGCAGAGGAAATCGTCGAGCCTATTGCGGAACCCGGCACCGAACCCGTACAGGAAGCTGCAGGTGAGATTCAGACCGAAGAAGCGACAGAATAACTCCGAAAGAATTCCTGACAACCTGACGCAAAACCGCCTGCGGAACCCGATTCGGGGCATCCGCAGGCGGTTATTGTTATGTTATTCGCTCAGCAGCAGAGCCAGCGCAGGCTCGTACTTCTTTCTGTAATACTCAAGCTTTTCTTCAGATGGCAGCAGGTCATCGCTTCCGGCAAACCGGCTCTGATCCATGTTGTGACGCAGGTCGGCAAGCTTGACCGCCTTTGCGATGGGATTTTCCTTGATTGCCGCGACATAATCAAGATAGGGAACGCCCTCCCCGTGGGTGAGCAGTCCGATGGCTTCCAGAACCTCCTCGGGGAATCCTTCGGCGCGCAGGTCGTCAATGGTGACGTAGGTGTCCTCCACAACGTCGTGCAGCAGCGCGGCGATGGTGGTGTACTCGTCGGTCATCTGCTCGGCAAGGTGCACAGGATGCAGGATGTAGGGGATACCGGAAGTATCCAGAGCTCCCTGATGCGCGCGGTAGGCGATTCGGATGGCTTTGTTGGTCAGTGCGGTGTAAATCATATATCATCCCTCCTTGTACTGATTATACATCCCTTCGGCGATATCATCAATCCATGTAATACACAAAAAGCCTGCCGACGCAGATGCGCCGACAGGCAGTTTTTCGGTTGTTAACGCTTATGCCTGGCATACAGCGTTTGTGATTATCTCATTGGACTCACCTTTACATCAGGATTTACGGTCAATGACCGTTGTCCGCTCACTTGCAGGGCAAGTGGGAGTTGTTATCTCATTGGACTCACCTTTATCAAAGATTTTCGGCTCTGAGCCGTTGTCCGTTCACTCACTGATGAGTGGGAGAAATCATTTCATTGGACTCACCTTTTCAATTTTTTCTATGGGAAATATTCAATTGAAATTGTCAGTCACTGTATCTCGTGTGCCTCAGTTTCCGCGGATGATCTTCGGGTGTGTGCGTACCCAATATCTGCGGTTCTGATACCGGCGGTCATGCGGCTTTTACGGATGCTGTACCCGTGCTCCGCAGCCTTCCGATATTCTCAGTTCCGCACATCTACGCGCATCACCGGTCGGATGTTCATCCGTTCCGCTTGAATCCGAAGCATCTCATAACAACAACAGTTGAGTGTGGCGTCTGCTGCCGAACCGGTAGTCCGCACTGTTGCGCGGGCGTCGGCGCTTTTCAGCCTCAAAATTGGATGATCGTCAATTCAAGATCATTGCGGTGCGGAAACTGAGACCCTTGAAATGTGACTCCTCTGCATATCTCATTGGCCTCACCCCGTTTTCTTTTTGTATTCACCGTGGATCCGGTATGTGCCGGTCGTTCGGTCTGCTGTTAATCTCCGCTGTAAGCGGTAAACAGTGTTTGCGGAAAAACCGCGTACATTTGATCCGTTGCCTGGAATAATATAAATCGAAAGAAGAAATATATATCCTCACAGACCGTTCTTCCGAACCCGAACCTGCGGTGGCTGCAAATTCTTTCCGCCTTCGTTCCGGCATCTTTTCTGCCGGAGGGAAAGGATTTGTGACATCTCCTTGTGTCACCTATATAATAGCAGATGATGTGTGAATTGTCAATATAAATAATCAACTTCCTGCAGAAAAATTAAAATAAATGCCCAACGAAAAATAGTGGTTGACTTGCGGCTCAATAACGGTTAAAATCGTTAGTGGCAGATAAATAATGACGTATAACGGAGGTAATGATATAATGGCTGATAAGGAATACAGTGCCGATATAATCACCCTGATCGACGATGACAACGTGCAGCACGAGTTCGAGCTGCTGGATGCCATCGAGACCGACGACGGACGCTATGTTGCCCTGCTGCCCTATCTGGGCGACGATGCCGAGGGCGCGGCTGACGGCAGCGAGTATTACATCCTGCAGGTCGTTGAGGTCGAGGGCGGCGAAGAAGAGCTGACCGAGATCGAGGACGAAGAAATGCTGGATACCCTTGCGGAGATCTTTGAGACCCGCTTCTCCGAAATCTACGGCGAAGAAGACTGATTTCCTTGATTTTCCGGTAATATTTCCGCCGCGTGGTGATATAATATTACTGACGGACGCTTGTCCGTGAACATCTGCTTTACCCCTGCCCAGTGCGTGGACTGTGCTTATATAACCCTACAATTAATTAAACGGGAGTTGGTCTCCGGCGACGGATTGCAGACCTCCCGGCACAGTCCTGAGCTGTGTTGGACGAAGGGAGCGCGAAAGCGTTGGGCTGACACCCACCTGCTATCGAGTAGCAGGTTATTTTAAGCGCAATACGGCTGGGCGGGATCATACTAAAACCGAAGCACCCCGGAGAGATTCGGGGTGCTTTTTGTACGATATGCGAATATTCACCACAAAAGAGATTCGTTTTTTGAATAATTGATTGGTGGAATGAATGTTGTTATATTTTGTGTTGTGCTTACCCTTACATTCCTGCCACAATCTTGCAGATTTCGAGTTGCTCTAGTAATGGCCGTATCATCTGTTAATGGCCCTAATATGTTGTATTCCTTGCTGTCATCGTCATAAAGGACAATATAAAACACAACTTAGCCCCTTCCAACGATTGTTTCAAAAGACTTTCTGCATTTCCTGCAAATAAATCCTCCCACAGATTTTTTATATGTATGTGGAGGGCACGAACAGTTTATGATTGTTGAGTCGGAAAAACCACATGCGGGGCATTTGGAGGAAACCAAAATTTGATTGCCATCATCTTTTTTGATTATACCATTTTCAACCCATGCAGCAGACATTTTAAAACCACCCTTCAAATCATCGTTCACTGTGTTTTGTTAAATGTTACATATATTCTTTGATATACGCAAAATAATTATAAACATTGATTTCAATTCTGTCAACACAAATCTTGTGAAAGAAATTGATTGTTAGCTTTACATAACTCGTGAGGTGCTTGAACGAGATAAAAATTTGATCTGCCCACACATGTTTAGAGATACGTACCAGGGGAGATTGTGCGACTATCGCCAAGTACCTATTGCACACGAACTCAAGATAGCAAAAGTATTTTCCAGCGGTATACGCAATGAGTGGTCGATGGGTATCGGTGATAGGTCTGTGCAAACTATACACATGTAATTGGTGGTGACCTTGTCCGAAGCAATTCTTGCTGATAAAAGGACGTTTGTGAAACCATCCTTTTACGTGCCTGCTTTCTGCACTCATTTCCGCATTTTTCCGCCCGTAATTTCCCTTCGCACGGGAAAGCTAACCGCAGAATCACTATTTGTGCGGAGGGACGGGATATGCACAGTGAAAGAAAGCAAGGACGGCTGCTGCCAGCAATTGGCGGTCTTGCCGCAGGGCTGATAAACGGTTTGCTGGGCTCGGGCGGCGGAATGATCGCCGTGCCCGTGCTGGAACGCAGCGGAGTGAAAGCCAACCGCGCCCACGCCACCTCGGTGGCGATCATGCTGCCCCTGTCGGCGGTCAGCGCGGTGTTCTATCTGTGGGGCGGAGACGTTTCCCTCTCCGACGCGCTGCCCTATATTCCCGGCGGCATCGCAGGCGCGCTGCTGGGAGTGCTTCTGCTGCGAAGGGTCAGACCGAAGCTGCTGCGGCGCGCTTTCGGCGCGGTGGCAGTGTATTCAGGGATAAGGATACTGCTTAAATGAGCGGCTGGCTGATATCTACCGCCGCAGGCTTTCTTGCAGGTGCAGCGGGTGCCATGGGTCTGGGCGGCGGCAGCATACTGCTGCTTTATCTTACCCTCATCGCAGGCGTCAGTCAGATCGCCGCGCAGGGCATAAACCTGATGTTCTTTCTGCCCTGCGCCCTTGCGTCGGTGCTGTTTTCGATAAAGTCGGGACTGATTGCGAAACGCGAGGCGCTGCTGGGTATCGCGGCAGGCGTTCCCGGCGCGATAGCCGGATGTCTGCTGGCAGGCTGGCTGGGGGGAGGACTGCGCACCCTGTTCGGCGTGTATATGCTCGTACTCGGACTGCGCGAGCTGCTGCGCCGCCCGGCGGAAGAATAAAGCGACGGCGAATAATCGCGGTTGCCCCCGAATAAAGATATCACAGCAAGATACACAAGGGGGAGAGCATATGAACTGCCGCATTGCCGACCTGCGCAACAAGGATGTCATCTGCATCGGTGACGGGAGCTGCCTCGGGTGCGTGGGGGATGTGGAGATAGACACCTGCACCGCCCGTCTGGTGGCGATCATCGTCTACGGCAGACCCAAGTGCTTCGGGCTCATGGGCTACGAGGACGACTGCGTCATCTGCTGGGAGGATATCAAGCTCATCGGGGAGGACACCATCCTCGTGGACTGCTGCCGCCGCAGACCGTCACGGGCGCGCCGCAGCTTTGTGGATTCCCTGCTGGGCAGATGCTGTGACTGAAAGCGCAAAAAGGGCAGCCATGGCGGATCCACGGCTGCCCTTTATCTGCTCATACTCAAATCAAACCACACATTGCGTATATTTCTTCAATGCATGGAGATTTATATTGAATATACTTATCCATGTCATCCGGATACAGCTTCGCTGCGGTTTCTTTCACAAAGCCGTACTTCTCCGCGGCTTCGGGATTGCTTCTGAGGAAATCCCTGAATGTAATGTGACGGTGCAGTTCCTCGGAAGCCTGAGGACAGACATACAGATGGTGCTTCATCAGATGCGGCTTATCTGAGTATTTGAAAGCTTCCCGATGTTTGATTCCAAGGTCACCCTCATGTCTGTAGCCGATGGATTCCAATCTGCTGACAATCTTGTGAAAGACCGTATAATCTTCGATGATAACATCGATATCAATGATGGGTTTTGCGGACAGCCCGGGAACCGATGTGCTTCCGACGTGTTCGATGCCGATGATCAGATCGCCGGCTGCCTTTTCGATCTCCTGTCTGATAGCTTCAAAAGCTGATACCCATGCTTCGTCATAAGGAAGAACCACAACGCTTTTCATCCTCTGTGTTTACCTCCGGAATCCGTTATGATAATATTCTTGCGGATACATTCTGTCAACGCGTCGCTTTCACAGGCTTATTCAAAGTCTGCAAGAACGCCCTCCAGCACCTCCACGGCATCGGCTATGATCCGCGGACACAGAGTGCGAAAGAGATTCTGTTCCCTGATCTGCACCATATCCTCAGGCTTTGACAGATCATAATCCAGCAGGTCGCGGCAGACGATCGACCCTCTGACTGCCTTGAAGCGGCGGATAAACTCGTCGGTAACGGCGTAAGCGCGAGCCTTGCCTTCGTGATCCTCGGAGAGGCACTGACCGTACTTCAGCCCCAGAACCATCAGCGCACCCGATATGGCACCGCACACCTCTCCGCTTCTGGCACCGCTGCCAAGCGAAGTGCCGAGCTTAAGCGTCAGATGCTCGTCCAGTCCGAAATCAGCCGCGAAGGCGGTCAGCACGGCCTGTGAGCAGTTGAAGTTGCTCCCGAATAATTCCAATGCGCGTTCAGCCTTTGTCATAATCATTCACCTGCACCTTTCGTTTTCAGATAGTCAAGATAAGCCTGCGCTTTTTTCAGTCCCTCGTCGGAAATGGAATAATACATCCACTTGCCCTCCTTGCGGCCGGAAACGATACCGCTGTCGCAGAGGATCTTCATGTGGTGGGAAAGGGTCGGCTGCGTGATGTTCATGCCCTCCAGCAGCCTGCAGGCGCATTTTTCCCCGTCCATCAGAATGTGCAGGATTCTTATGCGGTTTTCGTCGCAGAATGCCTTGAAGATGTCGGAGACAGCCTTTGCGTCGGAATACATACGATCACCTCGCATCGATAATTGTCGATATGATAATACTGCACAGATAGGTATTTGTCAATATGTTTTCGCGAAAAATTCAGCCGTGCGCGGTCAATGCACCTGCGCACGGCTGTTTGCGTATTTTCTGATTTCCTGGATTTTTCCGATTACTCGGCTTCCTCCTGCTCCAGCTGTGCTCTCTTTTTCTTGTAGGATGCGGCAAAGATGCTCAGTGCGGCAAGGCAAATGCCGGAAGTGAATACAAATCCGAAAGAAGCGGCGATGAGCGAACCGATGACCTCGCGCTGGGGCAGGTATATCATCAGGAAGCTGAGGGCGGCAACCACCACACCGGCAAGCAGACTGAGGAGAAGATTGGTCTTGAAATTGGGCTTGAGCTTGCGGTCCCACACGTTGTCCCTGCGGCAGCGAACCATCATGTATACGCACATAACCATAAACACCACCCATTCGGGAAGCATGGCAGGAACCTTGTCCAGAAGACCGGTGGGCTCCAGCACCATCTGTGCCATTATCACGATCATCAGCAGCCAGAATGTCATCCAGAAGCCCTTGCTCTCGCTCTTGAGCAGCGCCTGCTCCTGACGTTCGTCCAGATTATTCTTTGTGGTCTTAGTGGATTTCTTCATCTTCATCTTCCTCCCAGAATAAATCGTCCAATTTCTTATTGAGCGCACGGCAGATAGCCCTGCACAGCTTGATGGAGGGGTTGTATTCCCCTTTTTCGATGGCGTTGATGGTCTGCCGCGAAACCCCCACCATGTCGGCAAGCGCCTTCTGCGTCAGATCCTTCTCCGCACGGGCGACTTTGATCGCCAGATTTTTTGCCATATGATCACCTCACGACTGCATAGTAACACACACTTGATTAAAAGTCAAGTGGACTTGACAAAAATTATTATAAAAATTACTCCGAGTCGTGTTTCTGTGACTTGGAGTGTGGAGCGAAAACGGCATGACAAAGCCGCGGAGCAGGTCTGAATGACCACACTCCGCGGCGGAAAAATCATTGTCAGTGTTCGGGGGATTCTCTGAACACAAGCAGCTTGTATGCGTCTATCTCGAGTGCGGCTGCTATATTGAACAGCGTTTCCAGAGAAATGGCTCTGACAATGTTAGGTGCCTCTATTGCACTCAGATGTGCTCTGCTTATGCCGACTTTCTCAGCAAGTTCCTCTTGTGTCAGATTTGCGTGCTTTCGGTAATATGCTATATTGTAGCCAACCTCGATAAACTTATCAACGTTATCGAAAGAAACGGATCTGCCTCTGGACATCAGAACTCACCTCAAAAACATTGTAACCAAATACGCGTGTTTTCAAAGGGAATAACAAATAGCTATAGCTATTTAACAGATAACAATATATAATTGTTACATAACAATTGCTTAATGGTGATACTCATGACAGAGGAAGAAAAGAGACGCCATCGATGCGTCGTTGCAGGGCACAGACCCGAGCGCCTAAAAATAGAAGAACAGCGAGTAAGAGAGTTTCTCGAAAGGGAAATCAAGGCGGCATACAACAGCGGCATGAATGTGTTCATCTGCGGTATGGCGCGCGGCGTGGATCAATGGGCGGCAGATATCGTTCTGAAGATGAAGAAAAACCATCCGGACATCAGGCTGATATGCGCCCTTCCCTACAGCGGCTTTGAGCAGATGTGGAGCGAAAAAGATAAAAGAAAAGGTGAAGAAATCATCGCGCAGGCAGACCTGATCCGGGTTATCTGCGGCGGCTACGAGCGTTCATGCTTTCAGCGCAGAAACCGGTGGATGGTTGAGCGCGCGTCACGGCTGATTGCTGTGTGGAACGGTCAGCCAAGCGGCACCGCGGATACGATAAAGCGCGCCTGCGAAACAGGCATGGAAGTGATTATTTATATATACAACAAATGATAGGTGAAACAAAGCCCATTCTTTGGCAAATTAACGCTTGCCAAGCCATATTCCCTGTGATATAATACTAAAGCCAATTCACACGCCGTGCGTGTGTTTCCGGGGTCGGGAAAGTATCCCGCCGGAAATACCGGCTCGCTGTCTGTCAGCGCGCGGCGGAGGATAATAACCAAATGGAGGATTTTAGAAATGGCAGTAGTATCCATGAAGCAGCTTCTCGAAGCCGGCGTACATTTCGGTCATCAGACCAGACGCTGGAACCCCAAGATGGCAGAGTACATCTTTGCTGAGCGCAACGGCATCTACATCATCGACCTGCAGAAGACCGTCCGCAAGCTGGAGGAGGCTTACAACTTCGTTAAGTCCGTCTCCGAGCAGGGCAAGGCTGTTCTGTTTGTCGGCACCAAGAAGCAGGCTCAGGAGTCCATCAAGGAAGAAGCTCTCCGCGCCGGTGCTTACTTCGTAAACGCTCGCTGGCTGGGCGGCATGCTCACCAACTTCACCACCATCCGCAGAAGAATCGAGCGTCTGAACCAGATCAACAAGATGTCCACCGACGGCACCTTCGATCTGCTCCCCAAGAAGGAAGTCATCAAGCTCAACCTCGAGGTTGAAAAGCTCCAGAAGTTCCTCGGCGGTATCGCCGAAATGAAGAAGCTCCCCGGTGCTCTCTTCATCGTTGACCCCAGAAAGGAAAAGATCGCTGTTGCCGAAGCCAAGAAGCTCGGTATCCCCGTTGTCGCCATCGTCGACACCAACTGCGATCCCGATGATATTGATTACGTCATCCCCGGCAACGACGACGCCATCCGTGCCGTCAAGCTCATCTCCGCCACCATGGCAAACGCCATCCTGGAAGGCCGTCAGGGCGACGACTCCGCCGCTGCCGACGAGGCTGCCGTCAAGGAGAACGAGACCGAGGATCTGTCTGCTCCTACCGCTGAGTAATTTTTCTTTAATTAACGAATACACAGGAGGATTAATATAATGGCATTCACTGCACAAGATGTAAAGACCCTGCGTGAGAGAACCAACTGCGGCATGATGGATTGCAAGAAGGCTCTTGCCGATGCCGACGGTGATATGGAAAGAGCAATAGAGATTCTTCGCGAGAAGGGTCTTGCCAAGCAGGCCAAGAAGGCCGGCAGAATCGCCGCCGAGGGTCTGGTTCAGGCTTATGTTGACGAAGCCAACAACTGCGGCGTTGTTATCGAAGTTAACGCCGAGACCGACTTCGTTGCCAAGAACGCTGATTTCGTCAAGTTCGTTGACGATTGCGCCAAGACTGTTGCCGAGAAGGCTCCCGCCGATGTCGCCGCTCTGTCCGAGTGCATCATCAGCGGCGGCGACCAGACTGTCGCTGCTACCCTGAC
>SVPO01000136.1 GCA_015065795.1 Oscillospiraceae bacterium
GTGATCCCCGGCCAGTCCGGATCCTTTCGATCCTGCACCAGCACACGGTCGCCGTCGCAGATCATGCACATATTTGTCAGAACGCAGGGTTCCTTGCGTGCCATTTCCTCTCCCCCTCCCCTTTATTGCTTATCGCTGCCGTAGGCGTAGCCGAAATGGATGGGCGGCGCGGTGACCGAGATGTACACAAACTCGCCCTCGCCGTCGTTGCGCAGCCCGTGAACGTCGCCGTCGGCAAAGCGAGCCACGTCCCCTGCGCGGAAATCCTTCTCCCCACCGTCCGCCAGAAGCAGCTTTCCTTCTCCTGCGGTGGCGTACCATATCTGCTCCGACGCTTCGTGGATATGTCGGGGCTGAGACGCCCCCGGCTGCAGATGCACCTCGGTGACGGTCACCCTGCGGCTTTCGGAATTGTCGGGATTGAGCAGCTGCCGTGACACCACTCCCGGGTTGCTGAGACTGACGATATCTTCGGCTCTGATGAATTCCATATGTATTTCCTTTCTGCGGAAAAACGACCGCCTGCAGCAAATCGCTGTGGGCGGTCGCGTGTTTATCCTGTTGGCAGCTCACTGCTGCTTGCTGCCGTACTGCTTTTCCAGCATCATGTCCTTGACCTTCATGAGTCGGGCGGTGGAGCTGCGCTCGGCTTCGTCCAGCTTCATGGTGATCATCTTGATGGTTGCCTGATACTGGGGGATCATGACGTGCTCCAGCGCGTTGACGCGGCGGCGTGTCTTTTCGATCTCCACAGCCATCATCTGGGTGGCTTTTTCCACCTCGGCAAGGCGGATCATGTCGGGCAGCACGGAGGCAAGCTCGAACACGGCGTCGTCCAGCTCGGGGGAGGTGTAGGCAAGACCGTAGGCGTAGATGTCCGACGGGTCGCTGGTGCGCATTTTGCTCTCGTACACGGGGATCTCAACGCTCATGACGTTCTTTTCGGAAACGTCCAGCGTGACCTCCTGCTTGGGGCACATGAATGCCGCGTCGGCGACCTGGGAGGGCATGGTGGCGCGAGCCATGATAAGGCTCTTGTTGGCGTCGTTGATGCCCTTTTCCACCTTTTCGCGCAGTGTTTTATTTTCGCGCACAAGGTCAAGGAACTGGCGCATCAGCTCGTCGCGCTTGTCCTTGAGCAGCTTGTGACCCCTGCGTGCGGTGGTGAGACGAGCCTTGAGCTTGCTCAGCTCCATACGGGTGGGGTTTACGTTCAATGTCTTTACAGCCATTTTGATATACCGCCTGTTGTTTTATCTGCGAATATTGCAAATGGTACCGGTATTATCCCTTGTAATACTGGTCGAGATATTCGTCCTTGATACGCTTGAGCTCGCTGCGGGGCAGGATGCTCAGCAGCTCCCAGCCCAGAGCCAGCGTCTCCTCGATGGAGCGGTTGGTCTCAAAGCCCTGAGAGACGTAACGGCGCTCGAATTCGTCGGCAAACTTAGCGTACAGCTTGTCGATGTCGGTCAGAGCCGCCTCGCCCAGAATGACCATCAGTTCCTTGGCGTCCTTACCGCGTGCGTAGGCGGCAAAGAGCTGGTTCATGGTGTTGGCGTGATCCTCACGGGTCTTGCCCTTACCGATACCCTTGTCCTTGAGTCGGGACAGGGAGGGCAGAACGTCCACGGGGGGCTGAACGCCCTTGCGGTACAGCTCACGGGAGAGGATGATCTGACCCTCGGTGATGTAGCCGGTGAGGTCCGGGATGGGGTGGGTCTTGTCGTCCTCGGGCATGGTGAGGATGGGGATGAGGGTGATGGAGCCGTCCTTGCCCTTGAGGCGGCCTGCGCGCTCGTAGAGGGAAGCAAGGTCGGTGTACATATATCCGGGATAGCCGCGGCGTCCGGGAACCTCCTTACGGGCGGCGGACACCTCACGCAGAGCGTCGGCGTAGTTGGTGATGTCGGTGATGATGACCAGAACGTGCATGCCCTTTTCAAACGCCAGATACTCGGCGGCAGTCAGAGCCATACGCGGAGTGGCGATACGCTCGATTGCCGGGTCGTTGGCGAGGTTGACGAACATGACGGTACGGTCAAGGGCGCCGGTCTCACGGAAGGAGTTGATGAAGAAGTTGGACTCCTCGAAGGTGATACCCACGGCGGCGAAAACAACGGCGAACTGCTCGTCCTTGCCCAGAACCTTTGCCTGACGGGCGATCTGGGCGGCGAGGTTGGCGTGGGGCAGACCGGAAGCCGAGAAGATGGGCAGCTTCTGTCCTCTGACCAGAGTGTTAAGGCCGTCGATGGCGGAAACGCCGGTCTGGATGAATTCCTGAGGATAGTTGCGTGCCGCAGGGTTCATGGGCAGACCGTTGACGTCCAGACGCTTGTCGGGAATGATTTCCGGACCGCCGTCGATGGGACGACCGAGGCCGTCAAACACTCGTGCCAGCATATCGCCGGACACAGCCAGCTCCATGCTTCTGCCGAGGAAGCGCACCTTGCTGTCGGACAGGTTGATACCGGTGGACGATTCAAAAAGCTGAACCATAACGTCCGAGCCGTTGACCTCCAGCACCTTGCAGCGGCGCTTTTCACCGCTGGCAAGCTCTATCTCGCCCAGTTCGTTATAGGTAACGCCCTGAACGCCGCGAACCAGCATAAGAGGTCCGGCGACTTCTTCTATCGTTCTGTATTCTCTAGGCATCAGATCAAGCCCTTTCGTTTAATTCGTGTGGTTGTGATTATTCTGCGGAAAGCCCGGCGAGCCGTGCGGCTGCCTGCTTCCCGATGTATGCTTTGGGAGCGGTCCGCGCGACAGCCTCAAGCTGTGCGCGCTCGTTTGCGGTGTCTCCAAGCTGACGGTGGATAAGTGCCAGCTGATAGCGGCATGCGGCTTCGGTGCGGACAACGGAGGCTCTTTCCAGATATCTGCCGAAATACTCCAGCGCCGCTTCGGGATTCCTGCCCTCGACGGCATCAACGGTGTATCCTGCGCGGATGATCTCTCCGGAGAGAGCGCCGTCGGCCTGTCCGACAGCCCTGAGGTGTTCGCCTGCTTTTCGGATATGCTCACGGGCGGCGGCAATGTCGCCGTCACCGTTGCGTCCGGCGAGGAAAACAGCGCGAAAGATATGGCAGCGGCAGCGCAGGCGCTGACCGGATCTTTTGCTGTCGTCCACAGGTATGGCGAGTATGGAATCGATCTCCCCGATCGCCTCGGTGTGCCTGCCGGCAAAGGACAGGGCAACTGCCTGGTTTATGCGCGCGGCGACACCGTCTGCTCTGCTTTCGCAATCGATCTTTCTGATGCTGCAGGCATTTTTGTAGTCCCTGCGCTGAGCTTCCAGAAAGGCTTCCGGGTCACACTGTTCATCCAGAACGCGTACGGTGCACTCGTATTCGGCAGCCATGACGCGTCTGATGATGAATATCCATGAGAGCGTCCAGATGACCTGCAGAACACACAGACCGACCTTGATAAGCGTGATGCGATCATCGGTTTTCCCGATGGTCCCGAAGACAACGGCAAGCTGAACGGCAGCGATAGCCAGAATTCCGCAGATCGCTATTGCCGTGGCGCAGGTTCTGGAAAGCTTTGACATACGGTACCCCTCCTGTTTTTTACGTCAGCAGAAAACAGGCGTTACACCGCCTCAGCCAGCTCCTTTGCCAGCTGACGCTGGATGTCCTCATATTCTCTGCGGACGAGCTGCTCGGTGACGTACTTGATACGGCCGATACGCTCACGGACGGGGAGGCTGACGATGGTCTCGATGCCGGCGCCGTTCTGCAGTGCCAGCAGAGCCTTGTCGTAATATTCGAGCACCAGCTTCATCATCAGAAGCTGCTTGTTGAGGCTGGTGTAGGTGTCGACTTCGTGGAAGGCGTCCTGATGGAGGAAGTCCTCACGGATGGAGCGCGCGGCTTCCATCTTGAGGCGGTCGGTGGCGGACAGGGCGTCCATACCGACCATCTTGACGATCTCCTCCAGCTCGGCTTCCTCCTGCAGCAGCAGCATGATCCTGCCGCGGCAGTTCATCCACTCGCCGCCTGCCTGAGCGTCAAACCACTTGCCCAGAGAGTCGGTGTAGAGGGAATAGGAGGTCAGCCAGTTGATTGCCGGGAAGTGACGCTTGTAAGCGAGGTTGGCGTCCAGACCCCAGAACACCTTGACGATACGCAGGGTGGCCTGAGAGACCGGCTCGGAGATATCACCGCCGGGAGGGGAAACGGCGCCGATGACCGACAGCGCGCCCTCACGGGGCTGGGAGCCCAGGGACATGACCTTGCCGGCACGCTCGTAGAACTGTGCCAGACGGCTGCCCAGATAGGCGGGATAGCCTTCCTCGCCGGGCATTTCCTCCAGACGACCGGACATCTCACGCAGAGCCTCAGCCCAGCGGGAGGTGGAGTCCGCCATCAGAGCAACGGAATAGCCCATGTCGCGGAAATATTCTGCGATGGTGATACCGGTGTATATGGATGCCTCACGGGCGGCAACGGGCATATCGGAGGTGTTGGCGATAAGCACGGTGCGCTCCATGAGGGAACGGCCGGTCTTCGGGTCGACCAGCTCGGGGAACTCGTTGAGAACGTCGGTCATCTCGTTGCCGCGCTCGCCGCAGCCGATGTACACGACGATGTCAGCCTCAGCCCACTTTGCAAGCTGATGCTGAACGACGGTCTTGCCGCTGCCGAAGGGTCCGGGAACGGAAGCAACACCGCCCTTGGCGATGGGGAACATGGTGTCGA
>SVPO01000137.1:0-657 GCA_015065795.1 Oscillospiraceae bacterium
CCGAGTGGAGCATTGCCACCGTACAGGGCATATTGCAGAACGATTTCTATATTGGCACGCTCCGTCAGGGCAAATACACACGCAAGAAGATAAACGGCGATGATGTCAAGCGAGATGTGGACGACCACATTGTATTCGAGCATCATCACGAGGCTATAATCGATTACCGCACCTTTGCCATAGCGCAGGAAGGGCTGAAAAAGCGCACCACAAGCAGTTATCGTGGCATCAAGAAGAACGACAATGTCTACTCCGGTTTCCTCGTGTGCGGCGACTGCGGAAGCCCTATGTTTGCTATGAGCCGCAGCGATTTGCGTGACGCCTACCGCTGTGGTCGGTATCATCGCATGGGCGTCAAAGCCTGTACAAGTCACCACATCAGAGTTGACGTGCTCGACAGCACCATCAGGGATTATCTCCGTCAGGTGCGTGACACCTCGGCGGTCATGATTGCCCGTCTGGAGGAATCCATCAGGAGCGAATCGGAAGCACTCGACAACAATCAGCAGACGGTTGATATGCTTGAGCGACAGCTTGCCGATGCACGTGAGGAACTGAAAATCCTCACCCGACAGAAAGCACGTGAGATAATGCGCAATCCCGATGCAGAAGAGACCATAGAGGAAACCTACGACGAGCTTCTCGCCGAATGTCAGG
>SVPO01000137.1:667-4671 GCA_015065795.1 Oscillospiraceae bacterium
AGGGTCTGCAGAATCAGATAGCCATGACCTTCGACAAGCGCAACACCATAATCAGAGTCAACCGCATTGCGGCAACGGCGATAAGCATATTCGATGAGATTCTCGAAAAAGGCAAGCTGGACAAGCAGGATTTGGGCTTGCTGATTGACTGCATCTTCGTCTATGAGGATCACATAGAAATACGGCTCAAATCCGACATTGACGCCATTCTTCGCAGCGGTACGTTGCCGCAGGAGGACGCCGCAAATTTTAATCAGGGCATCGTGGATAGCTTAAAATCCGTAATAGTCCAGACTTCGGAAAAACGTCCGGACAAGGTCTACGATGTCAATATTGTCAGTAACGGCGACCCTCTGGAGATCTACACCGACAACGACGGCGAGGTCATCTTCAAGAAGTATTCCCCCATCGGCGAGCTGTCGCCCTATTCGGCACAGTACGCCGACGTGATGTGCAAGAACGCAGGCTATCCCGCGCTGATCTGCGACCGCGACCACATCGTCGCCGCGTCGGGTGTGCCGCGAAAGGAATATCTGGGGCGGCGCGTGTCCCACGACCTTGAGGAGCTGATGGAAAACCGCCGCAGTTTCACCGTCCGACCCGGGGACAGCGCCGAGCTGTATCCCGTGGAGGGACTGGAGCGCAGGGCAGTGGTGTGCTTCCCCGTCATCGCCTCGGGGGACGTCAACGGCGCGGTGCTGCTGCTGGAAAACGACGCCGGACAGCATCCCCGTGACACCGAGATCAAGCTGGCTCAGGTGGCGGCAGGCTTTCTTGGCAAGCAGATGGAGGAATGAGCCGTCGGCTGCATAGGCTGCGGTCCTTCTGCCAATGATCATCCGCGCGCGCCGTGTACGGATGGCAAAAAAACAGCACCCCGAAGCGCGTCTGCATCGGGGTGCTGTGTGTTTTTCTCTACAGGGTGCGGAATTCAAGGGAGTTGTATTCGGCATAGACACGGGCGGAGGACTCCGCAGGTCCCCACACGATGACCGAGCGGAAGCTCTCGCTCCCCTCCGGCGTGTCGTAGCGTATGCACTCGAAATCCACCTCGGTCATGGCACCGCGGACGGTGACTGTCTCAAGGGCGGTGAAGTTGACAAAGGAATCCAGCCCCACATGACGGATGTCCCTGCCGATGTCGATGGCGGTGACGCTGTCACGGAAGGCGTACCAGTCGGGCTGCTGCACTCCTGCGGCGTCCGCTTCGGAGAGATGCACCGCGTCCGGTCCCACGATCTCGCCGTCACCCTCGAACTTCAGCGTGCCGTCGGCGCGCAGCGACCATGTGATGCCGTGAACGGGATCGTCTCCCGATTCCACGGCAGGGGACGGACAGCATATCACGGCGATCATTATGCACAGCACCGCTACTGCGGCGATGATGGCGGATTTTTCCTTGTTTTCCCGAACAAGGCTGACGATATTGCGCAAAACGCTCTGCTTTCCTGCGGTTTTCTCCTGCATGGCTGCGACCTCCTGCCCACGGCTGCGTTACGGTTGGCTGACTGTATTTTACACCGATTTGCTCCCGATGGCAACAGGGCAGTCGTGTTTTCTCCCGCCCGGCGATGCTGCGATGCCCGACAGGCGCGGACGGTCGAAAAATGCAGAAATAATGGGTAAAATATCATTGATTTAACCACACACAGACGGTATAATATATTATTGCTTAATCTGACACGGCGAGGCATTATACTATGAGAAGCAAACCCCTGCAGATTCTTCTGTTTTTCTTTACAGCGGTGCTGATGACTGTCATCAGCGTAAAATATATCCCCGAACACCTTGAACGGCAGGCTCTTGACCGGCTGATGCTTTCCGAGCTGGTGGACGACTCCTCCCGACGCGCGGTCTGGCTGGACGGCAGCACCTGTCTCGGACTGGAGATCGCTCCCGTTGACCGCCCCTGCGCGGTTGCATGGCACAGCGATGATGAATCCATCGTCACCGTGGACAACCGCGGCGTCATGACCGGACGCGCTCTGGGCCGCACTGTGGTCACCGTCGTCACCGACAGCGGCGCCAGCCTTTCCATGGACGTGGAGGTCATCCGCAAGCCGGTGCCCTCCGGCTCCGACCTGCCCGAGGCTTATCAGGAGATCCCCATCGTCGCCAACGGTCACACTCCCATCGGCTCCGACTATATCCCGGAGGAGCTGATGAGCATCCCCTCCTACCTCAAGGTCAACAAGAACGGCATGAAGATGACCCGTGAGACGCTGGAAGCCTATTCCGCAATGGCTCAGGATGCCGAGCGCGCCACCGGACAGGCTCTCATGGTCATCAGCGGATATCGCAGCTACGAGACCCAGAAGCGTCTCTATGACGAAGATGTGGAGTATTATATGAATCGGGGCTACTCCCGGGAGAAGGCTCAGGAGCTGACCGAGCGCACCACCAACAAACCCGGCTGCTCCGAGCATCAGCTGGGCAACTCCATCGACATCGGCACCGGTCCCTCCCTGCAGTATGATTTCCTTTACACCCGTGCAGGTGCCTGGGTCACCCAGCACGCCCACGAGTACGGCTTCATTCTGCGTTATCCCAAGGACAAGGTGGAAAAGACCACCATCGACTACGAGGCGTGGCACTTCCGTTATGTGGGCAAGGAGCACGCAAAGTATATCTACGAGCACGGTCTGTGCCTTGAGGAGTACATCGAGCTGCTCCGGGCGGCAAACGAGGCTGCCGACGAATACGCAAAGACCATCACCGCCACGGAATATCTCGCATCTCTGGGAAACTGACGGGCGATACGCGCTCCGCATCGTATTTTTCACCGTAGATATTACCGTACGGCGACAGATTCCAGCGTAAATACCCTTTGATTGAAAGGAATATATATCATGGACATGAAAAAGACCATTCACGAGATCATCCTCAACGCACTGGGCAGCGCCCTGAGCGAGGGCGAGCTGCCTGCCGAGCCTATCCCTGCCTTCGTGGTGGAGCAGCCCGGCGACCCCGTCCACGGCGACTTTGCCTGCAACGCCGCCATGGTGTCCGCCCGTGCCTTCAAGAAGGCTCCCCGTGCCATTGCCGAAACCATCGTAAAGCACATCAACCTCGAGGGCACCGCCCTTGAGCGCGTGGAGATCGCCGGCCCCGGCTTCATCAACTTCTACGCCAGCCCCGCCTACTTTGCAGGTATTCTGGACGAGGTGCAGAAGCAGGGCAAGGACTACGGCTGCTCCGATGCAGGCAAGGGTCAGCGCGTGCTGCTGGAGTACGTCTCCGCCAACCCCACCGGCCCCATGCATCTGGGCAACGCACGCGGCGGCGCGCTGGGTGACAGTCTCGCCTCCATCATGCGCGCGGCAGGCTACTACGTTGAGCGCGAGTTCTATGTCAACGACGCCGGCAACCAGATCGAAAAGTTCGCCCTGTCCCTCGACATCCGCTATCAGCAGCTCATCAAGGGCGAGGACGCTGTGGAGATGCCCGAGGATTCCTATCACGGCGAGGATATCATCGACCATGCCAGGGGCTTCCGCGCCAAGTATGGCGACGAGTGGCTGGACAAGCCCGAGAAGGATCGCCGCGCCGAAATGGTCAAGTTCGCCCTGCCCCTGAACATCGAGCGCATGAAGCAGGATCTGGGCAAATATCACATAGTATACGACAACTGGTTCTTTGAGAGCCTGCTCCATAACGAGGGCGAGGTCAAGGCAGTCATCGACGGTCTGACCGAGCGCGGTCTTACATATGAAAAGGACGGCGCGATCTGGTACAAGGCCACCGAGTTCGGCGGCGAAAAGGACGAGGTCCTCGTGCGCAACAACGGCATCCCCACCTATTTTGCCGCTGACATCGCTTACCACCGCAACAAGTTCCTCACCAGAGGCTTTGACGTGTGCATCAACGTCTGGGGTGCCGACCATCACGGTCACGTCGCCCGTCTGCGCGGCGCAATGGACGCCATCGGTCTGGACGGCTCCAAGCTGGAGATCGTTCTGATCCAGCTGGTCAACCTGATGTCCGGCGGCGAGCGCGTGCGCATG
>SVPO01000009.1 GCA_015065795.1 Oscillospiraceae bacterium
GTCTTGTTGGAGAACTCGACAGTGCCGGTGACCTTCTGGAGGGTTGCGCCTGCGGCCTCGGGAGCCTCAAGCTTGACGGTGAGAACTGCGCCGGGCAGTTCGCTGCCGCCGCCCACCTGCTGCTTGGAAATGGTAGCTTCGCCGGTGGAAGGTGCGTCGTACATGACTACGGTGTCTTCCTCAACCTCAGTGCCAACGGTGTAGCCGTCGTCGGTCTTGGTGACGTTGTAGATCTTGCCGCCGTCCACCTTGAAGTACATGGTTTCGGCGATCTCATAGCCTGCGGGAGCAGTAGTCTCAGTCAGGCTGTAGATACCGTCGGGCAGTGCGGAGAGAGTATTGCGCTCGGTGGTGCTGGTCCAGGTCACGGAATTGGCGGTCTTGTCGGAGAACTCGACAGTGCCGGTGACATTCTGGAGGGTTGCGTCTGCGGCCTCGGGAGCCTCAAGCTTGACGGTGAGAACCGCGCCGGGCAGTTCGCTGCCGCCGCCCACCTGCTGCTTGGAGATGGTTGCAGTGACGGGAGCATCTTCCATCTCGACCTTGTTGAGTGCACCGACCTGATCGTCATCAACGTAGACCATTCTGTCTTCCTTGATGACGAACTCGATCTGCTCGGCAACGGTATAGCCGTAAGGAGCAGAAAGCTCGGTGAGAGTGTAGGTACCAACGGGGAGTCCGATAAGTGCTACGGGCTCGTCGCCGGAGACCCACTGGAAGGAATCGGTTCTGTTGGACTTATTCTCAACATCAACCTCACTTGTCACGGTATAGCCGGTGACATTCTGGAGGGAAAGTCCGCCCTTATGGGTGATGATGAGGGTTGCGCCGGGCAGCTCGTTGGTGGTAGCAACGTCGATCTTGGAGAAGATGGCGTTGGTAGTAATGCGAGCGTTCTCGACGTTGAACTGATAGGTGCGTACGGTTTCGGTCAGTTCCACAGCTTCGCTTTCGGCAAACTCGGTGTTGAGCTGGTAGCCGTAAGCAGCCTTGGTCTCGACGAACTTGTACTCATAGCCCAGATTCAGTCCGGTGACTTCGATCTTGCCGTTGTCATCAGTGGTGTACTTGTTGTACAGTGTGAATTCGGCGGCACCGGGAATACGATACATAAGATCGAACTCGGCACCCTTGATGGCGGAACCGTTGGCAGCGTCGGCCTTTACGAGAACCAGCTTGCCGTCGGCCTGACGGGTATTGGTGATGGTAACGGTGTTGCCCTCTCTGGAGGTGCTGGCGGTGTAGCCGGGAACAGCAGTTTCGGTAACGGTATACTCGATATCATTGCCGTTTGCCTTCTTGGGCAGGTTGTTCCAGGTGTGAGTCCAGCTATTGGCCTCAGTCAGGGTCACAGGTTCGCCCTCTGCAATGCCGCCCTTGTAGAGCTGAACAGTAACGGAGGTGGGAACCGCACCGGTGAAGGTACCGTGGTTCCATACCTTATTGATGGTAACGCTGGTGATTGCGGGGGTGTAGGAGTTGGTAACGGTGTACCTGATCTCACCCTCGACAGTGGTCTTGTCAGCCTCGGAAACGGTGGTGGTGTAACCCTCTACCTTATCCTCGGTGACGGTGTAGGTGATCTCATTGCCGTTTGCGTACTTGGGCAGATCGGTCCAGACATGGCTTTCGCTGCCGGTCACGTTGAGGGTGATGAAACCAACCTCGGAAGTGCCGTTCGAGAGCCTGAAGGTGATGGTACCGGGACGGGTGCCGTCCTGATTGTTGCCATCGGACCAGACCTTATTGACGCTGACCTTGACGGTGGCAGGAGTGTGGGTGTTGGTGATGGTGTTTCCGCTGACAGACTTCTCATAGCCGTCGGGAACATTTGCCTCGTCAACAGAGTAGACGATGGTCTGACCCTCGTGCTTCTGGGCGAGGTTGGAGAATGTGTAGGTCCAGGTGTTGCCGGTGCCGCTGACGGGAACAGTCTGGGTGTAGGCGTCGATCACGGTACCATTGACGGAACCGGTGAGGGTGACCTGAACAGAGTCGGGACGGATGCCGTCCTGATCACTGTTGTCATTCCAGACCTTCTTGACAGTGTAGCTGGTAACGCCGGGAGTGTGGGTGTTGGTGATGGTCAGACCGCTGATAGTGGTGGTGTAACCATTGACCACAACTTCCTTGACGGAGTAGACGATGGGTTCGCCGCCTGCGTTCTTGGGAAGGTTTTCGATGGTCCACTTCCATGTGTTGCCGGTCTGCTCACCCTTCTTGAGGGTGTAGGTGCCGCAAGGTGTATCACTGTTGTTGGCATACAGGTTGACAGTGATCTCGGTGGGACGTACGCGATCCTGGTCGTCGTTATCGTTCCAGATCTTGGTGATCTCTACCGAGGTGACCTCGCTTACACGGGTGTTGGTGATCTCGAAGCCGCTGACAGAGGAGGTGTAGCCGTTGCCGACTGCCTTCTCCTTGATGGTGTACTCGATCTCATTGCCGCCTGCGTTCTTGGGCAGATCGGTAATGGTGAAGTTCCAGACATCGCCGGTCTGTTCACCCTTGCTCAGGGTCTCGGTTCTGTACAGCACATCGTTGGCGTAGATTTCAACCTCGATGCTGGTGGGACGCTTGTTGTCGCGGTTGCTGTCGTCGTTCCAGACCTTGGAAATCTGGAGGGTAGTCTTGAGCGGAGTGTATCCTTCCGCATACTTGTTCTTGATGACAAAGCCATTTGCCATGCTGCCGGTGATGGACTCGAGTTCGTAGCCCTCGATTTCCTCCTCGGTAACGGTGTAGCTGATGACGTTGCCGTCCTTGTCGGTGGCAGGCAGGTTGAACCAGGTGTTCTTCCAGCTGTTGCCTGCGTTGAGGGTGGCGGTTGCAACCACAGTGCTGCCGTTGTGCAGGGTGACCTCAACATCGGCGGGACGGATGCCGTCCTGGTTGTTGTTGTCATTCCAGACCTTCTCAACGGAGACGCTGATGGGCTTGCTGTTGATGGCGGTGACAGTCTTGCTGTCGCCGGACTGGATCTCCACAACCTCGGCGGAAGTGAATACCAGAGTGTTGATGTCGTAGCCCTCGGCAGCCTTGGTCTCTACGAACTTGTACTCGTAGCCCCAGGGCAGGCTGCCCACGGTGATCTTGCCGTTTGCATCGGTGATACCGGTTGTGTAGACCACGAAGGCATCGCCGGAGCCGGCAACACGATACTGAAGTTCGAACTCAGCACCCTGAATGGGAGTGGTTCTGTCAACGCCGTCGACCTTGACAAGAGTGATGGTGCCGTTGTCCAGTCTCTTGTTGGAGACGGTGACATAGGCAGTCTCGGCGTAGTTGTCGGCGGTGATCTCTACCTCTGCAGGGGTGAACACTGCGCCTTCGGCGGTGTAGCCGGCGGCAGGAGTGATCTCCTCGAAGAAGTAGGTCTTGCCCCATGCCAGACCGTCAACGGTGATTGTGCCGTTGGCATCTGTGGTCAGGGTCTCGCTGGTGTAGGAACCATCCTTGGACTTGAGCACGAACTGAGCGCCGGAGATGACCTCGCCGCTGACAGCGTCGTACTTGGTCATGGAGATGGAACCGGTGAGGGGCTGGTCGATCATGGTGACGGAAGCAGCGCCGTTGACCTTACCGTCAGCACCGACGGTAACGGTGATGGGATCGGCAAGCTTGTAGCCTGCGGGAGCGCTGACCTCGCTGAGGGTGTAGGTGCCCTCGGGCAGACCGTGGAGCTTCACTTCGGAATCTCTGGAGGTCCAGGTCAGGTACTCAAATTCCATACCGGCAACGGAGCCGTCATCGTTGTACTTGATCTGATAGTTATCGGTCAGGGGGATTCTGGTCTCCGCACCGTTCACGATGGCGGTGGCGTAGACTGCGCTCAGAGCCGGGATGGGCTCGGTGGTGGTAGTGGCACCGCCGTTGGCAGGCTCAAGCTTGAACACTGCACCGGGCAGCTTGACGCCGTTGCTGTCGGTCTTGACGAAGCCGGACTGGACGGGAACGTCGGTGACGACGATGGTGGCGTCGTATGCGGTGATAGTGGTATCCTTGTACTCGCCCTTGAGGACGCCGCCTTCAACGGTATTGCCGTTGGCATCGGTGGAGCTCTTGGTGTACTGGAGGAGCTTTGCGGGGATATTGGTACCCAGTGCGGTACCATAGAGGTAGGATTCGTTGAAGTAGATATTGCCCTCGGGATCGGTAACGTTAGCAGTGAGCTGGGGCCAGTTGCCGGAAGCAGCCAGCATACCGGCAGGAGCCTTGGTCTCCTGAACGAAGTAGACACCGTCGTTCTGCAGAGCGCTGTTGGGAACAACGATCTTGCCGCCTTCGGTGGTCTCGTAATAGCCAACATACTGAGCGTTGTCGTTGCCGTAGTTGACAGCGCCGTTCTCGATGGGAGCATAGTAGAGGTTGAAGCCGGCACCGGCAAGAGGATTACCGTTGACGTCAACCTTGTTGATGGTGAGGGTACGCTTCTGAGCCTCGTTCTTGACGATGACAGAAGCAGGAGAACCGGAGGTGTTTGCCTTGGTTACGGTGACATCGGCGCGCTCGCCGTTGAGGATGTAACCGGAAGGAGCCTCGGTCTCGTAGAAGTAGTAGTCGCCTACGGGCAGCTTGTTAACGGTGATGGTGCCGTTGGCGGTTACAAATTCGGTAACGCTGCCGCTGGCATTGTAGGTGTAGGTACCGTTGCCGTTATCATCCGCCTTGATGAGGTTGCCCTCGGAGTCGTACAGCTTGAACTTGGCACCGTTGAGGAGCTTGGAACTGTCGTCCTTATCCTGCTTGGTGAGCTGGATGCTGTACTGGTTGGGGTTGGCAGACTTGCTGTTGGGCAGCTTGATGACAACGGGCTCGCCGTTGGCAGGTTCCTCGATGATGATGTCGCCTGCGGTGAGTCCTCCGGAGGGAGTCTTGTAGGAAGCCACAAGATTGCCGCAGTTGGAGAACATGCCCTCAGAGGACAGATTATCGGGATTAATGCTTGCCCAGGTGACGATGGCGATGTAATACTTGTTGCCTTCCACATACTGGGTCTCATTCAGATTGAAATCAAAGACCGCGTTGTAGGAAGAACCATCAGGAATGCCGCCGGTCATGGACGGGGCACTGTTGGTGAGGGAAGTCGCATTGCCGTTTGCGTCAACCTTGGCGATGCCGGCAACGAAGCCGGTAAATCTTGTGCCGCCGTTGAAGCTGATGGGCAGGGTCATCTGGTTGGGAACCTTGCCGCCGTTCTTGACCAGTTCGGTGATATCGGTATAGGCAAGGAACGCATTGCCGTCAACGCTGTCAAAGAATGCGTTGGAGCTTACACCGTTGGGCAGACCGTAGATGAAGTCGCCGTTGACGGTGGAGGGAGTGTTGGTGCCATTTTTGGCAAACTCTACAGAGACCACATCGAAGCCCAGGCTGTTGAGAACTGTCTGATCGAAGGTTCTGTCATCCTGAGTAAATCCGGAGTTGTTGCCGTCTTCCATGTCAAAGGCAAAGTTAACGAAGTATTCGTAACGGCCATTAGCATCATAAGGAAGATCGCTGCTCTTGGACAGTTCGTAGGTATAGGTCTCAGAAGAATTTGCATTGATAGTCTTCTGGATATACTGATAGCTGCCTTTGGACAGAGTGCTGTTCTGTGTATCATAGACATAAATGTCTGCATACAGGTTGTTGATCTTCTTGGCAGTGTCGCTGGTGAGCTTGATAGTAGCATTGCCAAGATTGGAAGTTCCGCCGTTTGCCATTACGATATCAGTAATATCATAGTGGAACTTCTTCCAGTTGTTCTGTCCGCCGGGATCATTGGTTGCGTTGTTGGGAAGGCCGACGATGATGTCGTTGAGGGGGGTGTTGTTGCTGCCTCCAGGAGGAGTGGAGGGGGTTGTTTCGATAGAAGCGTTAATGACTGCCGCGCTAAATTCGTTCTGATCAAACACAGCGTCAGTGCCGTGAGCTCTGAACATCAGTACCAGATAGTAAGCTTTTGCATTTGCGTCGTATTGGTCTCTGAGCGGCAATTCATAGGTTTTGCCATTGATTGCCATAGCACCGACATAATCTCCGCCATGAGTGTTGCAGACTATAGATGCCACATTGGAACTGTCAACTTTAATAACCATCGGATAGAAGTTTCCAATAGTATAAGTTTGAGAACTGTAGTTCACCTTTACTGCACTGGGCAGATTTGCATTTTGGTTAACAAAAGAAGTTATGTCCGCATATACCTCATAGTTATTATTGCCGAAATTATGAGAGAAGGAATACGGGAAATCAAGGCTGAAGCTATTGATATCAAGAGTAGCGTTTGCCGGAGAGTCGCCGCTGGTGACGGCAAGCACGGAACCGGAGCTCGCCTTGGGATCGATGATCTCATTGCCGGTGCTGAACTTAAGGGTAATGGGATTGCTGTTAATGCCGCCCGCCGCGTACTGAGCCTCGGTGTAGCTTCCGCTTGGCTGGGTGTGAATGGCAAAAACAAGGAAGTATTCAGCGTTGCTGTTGTAGGGATAAGAGGAGTTCAGACTGAGGTTGCGGTCGTAGGTATAATCATTAACGAGATTCATCATATCGTTCTGATCGTTAATCATTGTGTAGTTACCGTCAACCTTCTGATAGAGGAATGTGCCGATCTTATCGAAGTAGAAAGCTTCGTTGGTTGCTTTCTTGTCGCCGTTCTTGACGTTGACTTTGAAGGTAATACCGGTGGGCAGAGCACCCTTCTTGCGGACGATGCTGGTGATGTCCATGATAGCCTTAGCGCTGCCGCTGTTGGGAACGCTGACACCGTCGGGAACATCGAAGGTGAACTTGCCGGCAGTAATATTGTTTTCGCCCTCGTTCTCGTTTCCGCCTTCGTTGCCTTCATTTCCTTCGTTGCCGGAATCGCCGGAACCGGGATCCTCGGTGCTGCCGCCCTCGATCTTGTCAACGGCGACGTTGCCGCCGGTCTTGAGCTCGAAGTAGACGAGTTCCTCGGTGCGGTCGTAGCCCTTGGGTGCCTCAAGTTCGGCAAGGACGTAGTGACCGTCGGGAAGGACGAACTGGCTGGGAGCACCGGTGGAGACGAACACCAGCTCGGCATTCTCTGCGGTGAACTCGGTGACGTCAGCCTTGAAGATGGCAAGGGTAGCGCCGGCGATGGAAGCCTCGGTATCCTTGTCGATCTTGTCGATGCTGAGGGGATAGTAGATCTCCTTCTTGTCGGTGAGGTAGACGGTGCCGTCGTCAATCTTGTCACCTGCATTGGTGGTGGAGAGATTGGAAACGTTGCCGCTTGCATCGACGGTGAAGGTAATGGGAGCTGCCTTGACATAACCGGCAGGTGCCTCAGTCTCGGTGAGGGTGTAGTTACCGGCAGGCAGACCGCGCAGGCTGTTTGCCTGAGCGCCGGAGGTCCAGGAAATGGAGCCGTCCTCATTGTGGGTGACGGGGATGGAACCGGTGACGTTGGCGAGACTGATATTCTGACCTTCGGCAGGAGCCAGAGTGAGGCTGGCGCCGCCCAGCAGGCCGGTCTCGTCGGAATCAACGGAGGTATCCTTGTCATCCTCTGCCTTCCAGTACTGCTTGGCGATGCTCACCTGAGTGGGCTCGTCGTACATGGTGACATTGTTGTTGAGGACGCTGCTGCCGCCGACAGCCACGTTGCCGTATGCATCAACAACGATGCTGGCGATATCGGAAGCAGTCTTGTAACCTGCAGGAGGAGTCTTTTCCTTGAGGGTGTAGGTGCCTGCGGCAATGCCGGAGAGCTTGTGTGCCCCACCGTCGGTGGTCCACTCGGCTACAACTTTACCGGAATTGTCGACCAGCTGGAGGACTGCACCGGAAACATAGGTACCGGAGATGCTGTCCAGCTTGGAGACGGTGAACTCGATGAGATCATCGTGCATGGCGGCATCGCGATCATTCTGGGAATCGGGGTCGCCGCCATTGAGGGTCACGGAGATATCCGCAGCCTTCTCGTAGCCCGCGGGAGCGGAGAGCTCGCTCAGGGTGTAGCTGCCCTCGGGAAGTCCGGCGAGGACGGCATTCTTATCTTCGATGGTGGTCCAGGTGATGGTGTTGCCGTTCTTCTGGACGTTGTCTGCGTTGGTCACGGTGACAGCGGACAGATCAGCACTGCTGTTGACAGCGGTGAGCTTGAGGGTAGCTCCGCCGATAACGTCCTGAGTGGCTCCGCCGGTCTTGGTGACGGTGAGATTATAGACAGCAGGTTTCTTGGGGATGAGGTAGTTGGTCATCTCTACAGAAGAAGCCTCTGCACCGTTGACGGTAACCTTACCGGAAGCGTCTATTATAAATGTAATAGGAGCGGAGGGCTGATATCCGGAGGGGACAACAGTCTCGGTAAGGGTATAAGAACCTGCCGGAATACCCTTGAAGCCAACGGCAGAGTTGCCGGTGGTGAAGGTGATCTTCTTGGTGTTTGCATCGTAGCTGTTGCTGGCTGCTCCGGTAACCTGAACCTTGCTCAGATCGGTATTCCAGTTGGCAGTCAGCTCAAAGCCTGCGCCGGGCAGAATAGCGTTGTTGCCGCTGGCGCCGTTGAACTTGTTGAACTTGACTTCGATGGGGGTGTTGACGACGGTGACAGTCTTGCTGCCGTTGATGGTAACAGTTTGGTCCGCAGCCAGCTTGTATCCGTCGGGAGCGGAGATCTCGGATACAATGTAAGTGCCTGCGGGCAGCTTATTGATCTCAACGGGCTCGCCGTCGGAGATCCAGGTGATCTCCTTGTCGGTGATCTTGACGCTGCCTGCCTGTGCGCCCCTGACATCGGGAGCCTTGACAACAGACAGGTTGACACCGTCTTTGCTGGTCAGGCGCATGGTTGCGCCGGCAAGACCGTTGGTTCCATCGGTCTTGTTGACGGTCAGCTTGTAGTCAACAGGAGCAACATTCTTGTTTTCGGAAGTATTGATGATGGTGTTGTTGACCTGCTGGGTCTTGTAGCCGGGAACCTTGAGCTCCTTTACCTTATACTGGTAGGTGTTGCCGCCGGCATCGGCTGCAGGCAGATCGGTGAAGGTGTAATACCATTTATAATCACCATCGGTGGTGACATTGGACTCGGAAAGCTGAACGGTCTCGATGACCTTGCCGTCGCGGAGAAGCTGAATGGAAATGAACTCCGGACGCATGGAAGGAACATCTTCCCAGATCTTGGTGACGGTCACGCTGACGGTGGTGCTGATGACACGCTCACCGGTGTAGTCGGACTTGTGAGTCTCGGCGGTGGTGGTGACCTTGTCAGCGATGATGCTGCCGTTCAGACCTGCGCGGCAGTAAACGGTGGCATCGGGAGCCAGAACGGTACCCATCCAGGTGCCGCCCACGGTGATCTTGCCGTCGTAGGAAACGGGAGCGCCGTTTTCCATCTGATAGAAGTTCCACAGGATGTTGTTGTCCTTGAGTGCGGAATCTTCGCTGTTGGTCAGCTTATCAGCTGTCATGGTGGTGTCGAAGAAAGTGAGATCGGCACCATTGAGGGCGGTGGTGTCGATATTGAAGATGATGCGCTTGCCAACGGTGCCCTTCAGGGAAACCATGCCGCTGATGAGCTGAGTGGCTTCGTTGACCAGAGTCTCTCTGCCCCAGAAGTCCTTGGAGGTGTAGGAGCCCAGGTCGACGATGATGGTGTCTTCGGAATAGCCGCTGAAATCAATGGTAGTTCCGCCAAAGCCGAACCAGCCCATGCCCATGCCGCCGCCCATAATGATATCATCATAGGATACGCGGCGGACGGAATGGCTGTTGGGAGCGGTGCCGTAAGTATACACGTTGGCATCTTCCTTTGCCTGGTTCATTGCCCAGACAGTCCAGCGCATATAGTCCTCGGCTTCTTCCAGCTCGTTCGCAATATTGATATAAGTACCGGCCTCGGTTTCCTTATATATATTGTCGATCATGCTGCCGTGGTTGTCGTTGCCCATAAGGATCTTCTTGCCATCAGCGGTCTCGATGAAGATCTGACCCTTACCGGTCACATCGACATTGGGGCCGAAAACCTGATAGTTATCCTTATTGATCGCGGTGGACGACGCCCAGCCGTAAAGGTCGCCGACGTAGCTGAGCTTGGTGGAGTCCACGTCGTGATTGGGACGGGAACCGAACTCAGGCGCACCGGTCTTGCCCAGCACCTCGCCGCCGAGGACGTTTACAGCAATGTTACCGCAGGTATGCGCACTGCTGGCGAAAACGTCGGCGAAGATGTGGAAGTCGAACGCCGCGATACCGTCGGCACTGGTGCCGACTTCATCGCCCCTGTACTGCTCTGCGGTCATGGTGTGGGTGCCGACACCCACGTTGACCGGAGAGTACACGTCAGGAATGACGTTCTTTCCGGAGATGGACGATATCGAACTGCTACCGGCCATCGCTCTCATGCTGCCTCCGGGAACCAGACCGAACAGCAGAACGGAGGAGAAAATGGCAACAAGCAGCACAACAGAGCCGATAACAATCAGCTTCTTGTTGTACTTGCCCTTTCCTGTTCCGCCTGTATTCGCTGCTCCGCGAAGCGCGAGCCAACGATTACTAGCTTCGTTCATGTTTTTCTTCATATGAACCCCTCACTAAAATTTTGTCACACATTGAAAGTTATCTGTGCACTTCTACTCTGTGTAATTTAGTGCACTAAACCAGCAATGTGCCATAATTTTTCATTGCAATTATACCAAAAAAGACCAGTTTAGTAAAGGTAAAACGGCGGTTAATAAACTTTTAAATGCAAAGAATGTCACAATTATTTACTTTTGTTAAATAACTGTTTCTTCGCAAAATTACGCCATTCTGTCAGATTTTGCGGATCACTCGATCTTCAACTATCCCATCGTTTCTTAGCTGCACAGCCATTGTAACCGATTTCAGCATTTGTCTGTCAATACCTGTTTTTTGCCTCGACGACTTCTTCGATCTATGAGCACATTCACATTTGTTGATTCTGCCATATGATTTTTTGCCATATCAGACCGCCATATATACGGACCATCAATACACGAAGAAGCACCGTTTTTCTTCTTGACAAATCCAACTGCTGATGGTATAGTATTCAGGCAATATTGCAGGTCATTTGCATTTCGGGGTGTAGCTCAGCTTGGTATGAGTGCTTGGTTCGGGTCCAAGAGGCCGTGGGTTCGAATCCCACCACTCCGACCACCAGTTAAACGCTTAGAATCCGCATGATAATGCGATTTCTGAGCGTTTTCCTTTTTTCTTTCGCTGTCTGCAGCTACCCGTTTTTACCCATTTTTTTCGCTTAAATGGCTAACACTATGGCTAACGCCAAAACGAGAAAAACCGCCCGACACCAAGGCAGTTCAGCCGAGGAACCGGGCGGTAATTCATTTTGCAATTGCTAACGCATGCCGATATTATATCGCTCACTTCGTCTTATACTCGATGATCGCCTGAGCCAGAGTGATCTCGCCTGCAAGGAAAGCGTCGTATGCCTCGCGCTGCCATTTTACGTCGATCACATAACCGCTGTTGGTCTGCGATTTCGCGATGGCGGTCGCGAATTTGTACGCCGTCTCCACACAGGAGACCTGCTGCTCGGCAGTGAGCTGCTTGAATTCCTTGCTGTTGTAGAAGTCAGTCAGGATGCCATAGGAGGTTTTACCGCGCGTTTTGGCGTAGGCAACGTACTCATCGGGTTCCATATCGTAGCGCTTTCCGTTGACGGTGAAGTATTTGGAAGCTGAGCCGGGAATCACCGCCGCGTCGCCCGTCTCACGGTACAGATCCTGCACCAGACGATCTGCGTCGGTGGTTTCGATGCGTTCGAGGTATCCGGGCGACAGGAAGTTCTCCGCCGCGCGCTGGTACCACGATTCATCTGATCCCACGTTCCTGCCCCATACATCTATCATCTCGGGCAGCTCGCCATAGGCTCCGGGGATCTTCGCCATGGCTTTTTGCACCACACCGGAAAGGAAGTCCGGCATGGTGTCGGTCTTGTCGCGGTAGCTCGAGGAGTGCACTTCGGGTGTTACCGTCCGCGCCAGCTGTCCGCTTATCGTCGGAAAATACTGTCCGACGTATGATTCCGCAGCGGACATTCCTGCCTCAAAGATTGCTCCCTCACTGCTGTAGGACTGCATCATAGACTGCACGCCGTCCATCATGGACAGAGAGAACAGCGGTTCGGCGATGCCTGCAAGAGAATCATAGAAGTCATCGAGAGTATAGCCGTCACGGTCGGCGCTGATCTGGTCGTAGAGTTCGGATCCGACGAACAACGGGAACGCCACGGGAGTTACCCAGTCAACGGTGTAGCTGTACCCTCCGATGATGACGGAATACTCCTGAACACCCTGGATGGCGTTGATCTCGTCTTCCTCGTCCTTGTCTCTGCCGTGAAGCATGCCGAGTGAGGTCAGCAGATAACCAAGCCCCATGATCATCGTGCCTGTCATGCCGGCGGCAAGATCGTTAATGAACTCGGTTCCGCTGTAGTCGCTCTGCACGCCGTTGTGTCTGTCACGCAGCATGATCGCGCCCTTGGATATAGCCGTAGCGATACCCAGCGGCGAGTATTCGATGCCGCGCTTCATAATGTTGCACGGGGTCTTTTTGAATGGCATTGCGCCCTCGAACATCATGTATCCCAGTTTGCCGAAGCCTCTTGCCTTGCTGAGCTTGTTGGACACTTTACTCATGAGCTGGGCAAAGGAGCTCAGGTCACGATAGGTTGCGCGCTGGGCTTCACGATAGGCAAAGCCGCGAGCTTTTGCCAGAGCCTCCGGGCTGCGCTTGAGATAATCCACCGTCCACTTGTTCGCGGCTGCGAAGCGTGACAGCGCGAACTCATAATGCCTGCGCAGGAAGAACGCGTCCTCGCCCTCGAGGGCAGCTGAGTTGATGTCAGCAAGCTTGTTGAGGGTCTTGCCGATGACCTTACTGTCGTCAAAAGGTTTCTGCTCTGCGGTGATGGCGTCGGTCTGGTTGTACTTGCCGCCGGAAGCAAGGATGTCGAGCTGCGTCTTTGCGTCCTCACGGGCGAAGTCGCGCAGCTCCTTGCTGGCTCTGATGCCCTGAGTCCGCTCGCCGGGTTTGACGCGAGTCATTCGCTCAATGCCGCCGGCTATACCCTGCTTGATGCGAACCGCAGGGATAAACACAGCGTTGCCCAGCAGGTTACGGATGTGGGTACGGGGATTGCCCAGCATGGCGAGATATCTCCACGCACGGAGCTTGTCCATCCATGTGGACGGCACCTGCTCGGCGGCGTCGGTGATCATCTCGTTCTTCTTGTCCCTCAGCTGCTGCTCGAGCTTCTTTTCCTGTGTCTCGAGGCTGTCGATAGCGTCCTGCTGACGCTCTGTTCTCTTGCCTTCGGGAGTGCGTTCAAGGTCGGAGATCTCCTGCCTGACGCTCTCCAGCTCGGATGCTATGTCCATATACTCCTGTGTAAGGGTTTCGTCGGGGGTGATCTGGGGATGACCTTTGCGGTTGGCAAGGCTTTCGTTGAGCTTGGAGACCTCTTTCTGGAAGCTGACAAGCTGTCCCTCAGGAGAAAGGCGCTTGACCATACTGATGGCCTGCACCATCTGACCGGCTCGGGTAGCCTCGGCGGCAACCTCGGATACAAGCTTGGTGAACAGCTTCACATCCCGGTTGTTGATGGCCTCAATGATGAGGCGCTCGCCAAGGGCGATCTGGTTCTTGTCAGCGATGACATCGCCGTGGGTGACGGCGTTCCACGTTGCCATGGCTTCCTCCATGCCCTCTGCCAGCTTGCGCTCGGCGTAACCGGCGGCCGCCTTGTTGGACAGCGGAGTGTAGGATGCGCGTCCGTCGACGATCTCTTTTTCCAGCTCACCGACGAAATCATCAGGAGTGGTCAAAGCTTCGGCATAGGTGCGGTAGGTCTGGCGGGTCTTGGTTTCGCTGTCAATGCGTCTGGGGATTCTCTGGTCGCCACGGGAGTTGACATCCTCGCCTTCGGGAATCTGACCGTAGGTGTCGGCGTAATCATCCAGCCATGCGCGGCGTTCGGTTCGGGTGGGCTCGCGAAGGACTGAATTAATGTCATTATAGCTACTTCCTTGGTTTGATCCTGGCTTACTGCTTTCAACAGCTTCTATCATGCGCTGCCACGCAGAAATGAGAGCATCGAAGTCGCGGAACGAATCGCCAAGGATGGAACTTGCGAAATCCTTTCCTTCTCCAAACCACCCCGAAATATAAGCAGCGATCTCCTTGGCATTAGTGTCAATCATATCAGCAGAGATACCAATATCTGCGAGAAGATCTTCGCACGACTTACTGTTCCTGTCGATATGCTCAATTACATATTTTGTAAAGCCTGCATCAGCATTTCTGTTTTGGGCTATGTGGCATTTTTCGTGACAGAGAACTTGCAGCTCAGCACCTTCTGGTATCTCAGTTGCACACACATAAACCGTATCATTGGCAGCAGTGACGGCGTATCCACGAGTTACGTTTTCCCCGTCTTTATGTATTCTGACTCTGCCATCAGTGAAAACAATTCGCACTCCGTTGATTTTGGCTAGAGTTTTCGTCGCTTCAATAAGTGTTCTTTGGACTTTATCTGTTGACAAAGTCTTAAAAGACAAAACACTGCCCTGTACGCCGCTTACTCTCCGTTCTCCTCGCCGCTGGCTGTCCCGAATAAAATCTCCGAGGCCCTGACGAACAGTTCCTCCTCTTCTTCGCTCTCCGGAAGGTCGCCTTCCAGCATTTCTCTGCTCAGTCGGCGTTGTCTGCGTACTTCTTCCTCCGTCATTTTGCGTTTCTCCATTGTCTTTGCCTCCGTTTCTGTTTTCATTATACCTCGAATCGTCCGCAAACACAACATCCGTCCTGTCAACATCCGGGCGGGTGTTTTTTCTTTGCTCGCGAGACAGTGGACGACGGACAGCAGTGTCGCGGGCTTCGATTTCGCCAGCGGTGTTGTGATACATATTGCGGTATATCTCCGACGGGTTGTCGCTTTGCCTGCGAATGTCCTGAAGACGCCTGAACCAGTCATGAGGGTGTAGCTCTCGGTAAAGTTTGTCGCTTTCGGCTTCGAGCCTTACATATCGTTCCTGAAGTTCAGCGTTATTTTCAAAGTCTTCGCTCTCCAGCATAGACTCCATTGCCAAGTCAAGGTCCTCAAATCTGGCGTACTTGTTCGCATCAGATCTGCCAAGCGATGACAGTATTTCTCGACGTTCTCTATCGAGCTGTTCCGTTACTTCCTCGTGGCTCATTTGCGCCGCCCAATAGATCGGCGATGCTCCACCGGAGAACCCCTCGCTCGCCTGTACCGCATGCTGAATTTCGTGAAGCAGTGTGTCAGTCGGGGCGTCGCGCAGGTCGGAGCTTAGCTTGATGGTGTTGCTCTTTCGGTCATAACTGCCGCGCTCTCCATCGTACATAACCTCGAATCTTACCTTGACATTACGTAACTCTGGATAAGCCTCAAACAAGGCTTCGTGGTCGAGAATCTCGTCAAGAGTTGCATTACCTCGATCAACTCGCTCGTTGAGCCTGCCTCGCTCCCTTCCCCAGACTTCGTCGAGTTTGCGAAGCTCGGCGTGTTCCTCTGGGGAGATTTGGCCGTTGAGCATTTTGTTGAGTAAGGTCTGATGCCTCGCGTAGTCGGCGTGCATTCTGGAGAACCGCGCGTCACCGGCACGGTGATACTGCGCTGTGCTGTCGTCGATTTCAAATCGCCACCTGCCGTCCATGCCCTTGAACCAACCGGTTTCCTGACGGACGGTCTCGGGTTCTACGCCATCATCAATCATATCCTGTGCTTGCTTGAGCATAGATCGGTTTGCGGTTTGGGCATTCTCGCCGGCGTACATAAACCGCACGCCCTCCGGCATCGACTTGCGCTTGGCTGTCTCAATCTTTCCGCCCTCCTCGACATCGCGGTTTTCGTCCGCTGTCTGCGCAAGAGCATAATTGAGATTGGCTTCTGCCTGTGCGAGGATGCGCTGTACACGCTGGTCCGCCTTACCCCTGTGCTTTGCAATGAGATCGCCAACGGCGTCAGCTGCAAGACGGAATACAGTCGGGTGCTGCTTGGCTACGGAGCGCAGGAGAGCGCGGTCGGATGCGATAGTCTCAAGGATCTCCGAGGGTTTCATGGCGAGCGCCTTTGCGGACATCATCGCCCGGGGAGTAGCAATGTAGTTCGACAGCGCGGCTGAGGTGATCTGTTCGGCTGCGAACTGCTGCGCGGTGGCGTTTCTGCCGGTGAGCTTGCTGGCACGAGCCATCAAGCGGTTGAGCGTGCGGGCACGTGCGGGATTGGCTGCGGCGTACCGGTCGTACCACTGCTGCCCAAGGAGTGCGGTGTAGGCATTCGGGGAATCGAGGTTAACATAGGTAGTGCCGTCGCTGCGGATAATGTCCCACGCCTCACCCGTCTCGCCGACCTTTTTATTGTATGCGATCTTGGTACCGGTACCGAAGCCTATACGCATACCGGTGGCGGCAGCAAGAGAGCGCATAGCGGCGACGTTGGATTTCTTCTGCGCGGTCAGGCTCTGTGCGTTGGGATTGGTAACGAAGATAGTCACCTGACGCCCGTTGTCGTTGACCTTGCGATAGCCGTAATTGTCAGCCTCACGCGCGCGACGATCGGTCACGCCGGTGAGCTCTCTGTCGCTGAGAACAGTGGAGCCCTCCCACTTGGATTCGCTGACGTTGCGGTATTCTCTGCCCTGATATCTGCCGGCTTTCATGTCTGCCAGCAGTTTGGCATTCTGAACGTTACGCAGGATATTCTTTGGTAGAGAATTCTGATTGACGCGAGGGGCGGTACCTGCCAGTCTGTCGCCGAGCGATGAGCCGCGCTGCGCCTGTACATTGCGATAGTCGTTCAGCACATTCAGTGCCATGGCGTGGAGCTGCTGCAGTTCCCGATAATAACGATGCTTACCGGCAAACGCCGCCTGAATCTGACGGAGCACACGCCCGATGGCTCTGGTGATGCGCTGCCAGAGATTGGCATTCTCGCCAATGGCGTACCGTGCAAACTGCTCATCATGCAGGAAATCGCCGACGTCGTCCGCGATGAGCTCCATCATGACCGCGTCGGGGTCGCCGGTATCGTAAACACGCTCGTTGATAATGTCGTTGATACGGGCTTCGAGCTGGTCGGTTGTTCCGGTACGCTCTGCCCATGTCCGACGCAGGGTGTAATAATCCTGTACGAACTGATGCCGTTCCTCAGGGGACATATTATCCATTGCTCGGTGTCCGATCTCGTGACCGACAGTCCAGCGATAGGCTTCCTCCATATTCTCTGCGTTGAGAACGATCTTTCCGTTGATGGTGAAGCCGCCCCACGTTCCGCCGTCTTTGGAGAAGTCGACGCCGTCAACCACAAGCCCCCGACCTGCTGCCCACACGACATCCTCACCGAACGCTTCCGCCAGGTGAACGGTTGCCCGGTAATCTTCGGTCAGGCTCTGGTCGCCGTAGGTGTAGCTGATGGGGTCTACCTCTACAAAGGATACCTCCTGCCCACCGGCAGTTTTCCAGTTGACGTCACGAACCTTAGTCAGGTTGGCACGGGGAGAAACGTTGCCCTGTGCAGCCTTGACCGCCTTTTGCTGCCTGGTCAGCTTTGGGGCAGCTTTTTCTTTTGCTGTGGTCTTGGGCGTGACCTTCGCAGCTTTCGGGGCAGCCTTGGGTGCTGCTGCCTGCGGAACGTCGAGACTGAGATCAGGATTCATGCCGGCGGCCATGTCGACAGCTCCGGCAAGCTCCTCGGCCATTGCGCCCTTTGTCTTGCCTGTCAGCTTGTAGCCGATCTGCGCCGCGATGTCGCGCATCTGGGAGACGCTGAACTCTCCGCTCTCGATGCGGTCGATGACGGTATCGATATCGGTGGTGGGGGTAGATGTGCGGGCAAAGAAGCGTGCTCTGCGTCGATTTAACGCCTCAACCTTTGCCTTCTTTTGTTCTTCGTCAAGAAAGCCATCTGGCACATACTTCAAGAATTCCGCGTCCAAAGGATTGACTCTCTTAAGTATTTCTGCTACACTTATCTTGGATCTTGAGACCAGATGCTGCATACTACCGACTTGTTCGGCAAGCCCGGCATCCACGACCTCAAGATCTATTTTTGTAAGCATAACGGTCAAATACAACTGATTGTCTCGGTTGATGTTTTCTTTGACCTCGATTTCAACCGGAACAAGTGCTCTCCCATCCCGCATTACGCCAAGCATTACGTAGACTTGCTTTAAGTCATTATCGGCATAAGGAGTGCCAGACTTGTAGTCAGGGTGGGTTTCTATCAGCACCGCGTTCTTAACTAACTCCTCTAAGCAGGACATAGCTTTAACGTAGTCGGCATATGTCCCTCCGTATTCGAGCTGATGATGCAGACTGATGCGAAGATTTTTCTTTGTTAATACGAACGGGATATTGATGTAGCTGTTTTCAAAATCTACGTTTGTAATTCCCAGTTTGTCAGCGAGGGTGACCAACGGTCTCTCTACGCTGCTTTTTTTGCGTGTTTTGAATTGCTCAAGGTCTACATCTTCTATTTTTGAATGATCTACATCCGTGAATGCCACTTCTGTGTTTTTCAGAATGTCGTACCGTTCTTTTTCTGTGCTTTCGAGGGTAATAGCTACAGCAACATTAGATTTCCTCGCCGAGAACCTGATATCCGCATCGCCGGTCGGGTTGCGGTTGTCGGTGCGGCTTTCAGACGTTTTGACAGCAGCACGGACTGCAGTAACAAAAGAATCAACAGACTCAGGGTTTGCTCCTATTGCTGCATCGTGAAGATTGTTGTAAATGTAACCGGGCACGGTCATATTAGCAGCGTCCGCCAGTCTCTCGATATTGCGGAACGCTTGAGTGTCGCCTTGAATCTTATCCAGCAATGCGGTTGCCGCCTTGCGCGTCATGGCAGTCTGTGCGCTTTCATAGATCGCGGCGCTTTTCCGAGAACTTCCGGCGTATTCTGCAGTTGCCTTTTCAAGGTCAGACGTGTCAAGGTCAATGGGCGCTCCTATTTTCTCTATAGCTTTTTCCAGATTGTCAACCATTCCTTGAGCGTAGGCGTCAAGGTTCTTGTTCAGAGAACTGGGGCTTCTATCACTCTTTGTGTAACGCTCGATTCCTGTCAGAACATCTTCCGCTCCAAGGTCAAACGCTTGCTTGTAGATGTCTATCACTCGCTGTGCGTCTGCTTTGGTCTGCTCTGGATGGGCTATCTTCTCTTTGATGAATCCTTCCCATTTAGCTTTTACGGCTTCGAGGTCGGGATTGCTGTCGGGCTGTCGATCTCTCCGCTCCACCTGCCTTTCCCGGAAGTCCTGAGCTATGTTCGCAGCACTGCCGGTGTCCTGCACGGTCGCCACATCAAGCGGCGCACCACCCTGACGAGCGGCATCGATGGTGCCGATAGCGGAAGCGTCGGGAGCGTTGTAGTTGAGGGCGTTGTACTGCGGTGCAGCCTGCGGCATAGTGGTGTTCTGTACGTGTGGAGCGGTCATCTGCTCCAAGCCCTGACGCACCTGCGTCGCCATGTCTGCGGTGAGCACAGGATTCTTGATCGCAGCAGCGATGGACGCGCGGAGGTTGGAGGAATCCACGCCCACGACCTCGATGCCGGTCATGCTCTCAAATGCGCGCTGGATAGTGGTCGTGGCGTTCTGGAGCTGCCTGATCTCGGAATTGCTCGGAGTCTCTCCGGTGAGGACCTTTTCTGCGACGGTATCGGCAACGGTGCTGCTGCCGCTCTGCTCACGCTGAGTGATGCCTGCGAGAGTTGATGCGGCTGCCTTCTGCTCGGGGGTCTTGAAGGTCTGTCCGATATTAGAGATATCGGAAACGACTGTTCCACTTGTGCTCATGATACCACCGGACATAAAGCCTGCCGCTGCGGATTCGAGAGGCTGCAACCAGTAGAACTGCAGGTTTGCCGCGTCAACGGCTTCCTCGTAGGTCGCGCCCTGAGCCTGCAGATCACGGACGTACTGATCGTAGGACGAGTTGCCGCCCATCACGATTCGCTCGGTCATGGTGGAAAGCAGAGAGTTGGCGTATTCTTCAGACGCCTCTACGCCGGACTGCTTGAGAATGTTTTGCAGCTTCTGAGCGGTCATGCTCTTTGGCGCAGCCTTGATCGTATCGAACAGCTCGTCAAAGGCGATCTTCTCAGTCAGATATTCCCAACCGCCTGTGATGACGGCGGTCTTGGAAGCCTCAGACGGAGACAATCCGCGCTCGCCTGCCTCGTACAGAGCAGCAGAGCCGGATTCTGCAGACAGCAGAGCTGCAGATGCTCCTGGACCCAGGATTACACCGACACCGGCAGCAACCGCATTGTCGCTCAGAGAGAAGCCGACGTTGAGCATAAATTTGCCGAACTCGCTGTCGACGGTGTTGGTGATGCCTTGAGCGTACGCCTCGCCGAGGCGGCTTGCGTCAAATGCGCTGACAGAAGTGTCGAGAGGTCGGTCGATGCCGTCGCCGAACCATTCCGAGTTCTGAAACTCCTGCTTTATGGTTTCGGGAATATTCGCCAGCGTGCCGAGCTGATTGAACGGTCTCGTGATGAACGCAACTACCGGGTTGGCTTCTGCCCACTGCCGCTGATATTCGCTGCGCTCATTGTTGCGGCTGACGCGCAGATCCTGCTTTATGCTTTCGAAATATTCGTCCGCTTTTTCGCGTCCGCCGGTCGAGACGTAATATGAATAGACATCGCGCTGTTCGGGCGTCATGTAGAGATACAGCGGCTCGGTCAGCCCGTACGACGCAACGGTATCGCCTTTGATGTCTGCCTCAAGGAGCTGGTCAGCGTGCTGTGCAGCCCATTCAGCAGGGTTGGCAAGACTGTCGGTGAATTCCCTCGCTGCGTGAGACTTTGCAGCCTGCGAAGTCTCACGCTCACGTCCGACTAGGGCACTGAGGTGCTTGTCGAGGACTACGTCCCAGTCCGGGCTTGCCACAATCCGCCCCTTTGCGACATTCTCCATGTAGTTGAGGTTGCCGCGGACGTTTTCGTATTCCTGAATCTTCTTGTCGCGGCGGATGCGGTCTTCCTCGCCGATGCGCTGGGTGTAGAGCGCGTCGAGCTGATTGGCATAATCCGGCAGACGTTCATATTCGCGCGCAAGGGCTATCTGCTCCGGAGAATACACTGCCTCCTCGGGAGAATACTGCGCGTTGATGCGCTCCATTTCTTCGGCGGTGTGATACCATTGCTCGTGTTCGAGTTCTTTTCTGCGCCGGTCAAGAGCATCAATATCCGCCTGAATCGCCTGGCTGACCGCGTTGCCCTTGTCGTTTTCCTTGGTATTCTTCAGGCGATAGTCGTACAGCTCCTGTGCTGAGTTGAAGTCGGCGTAGGTGCGAGGATTCGCCGCCTCAATCTGCTGCTTGAGAGCAGGATTCTGCGCAAGCTGCTGGCTCAGCTGCTTATTGGCATTGCTGAACAGGCGTGAGAAACCTCCGGTTGCCTGCGGCGGCGCGGCGCTGGCTTTCTGGGCATCGCGCTGCTGCTTAAGGGTCTGCGCCAGATTGGCATATTTGTTGACGTCCTCGTCTGACAGTTTCTTGCCGGTCTTGGCGGCGACTTCGTGGATCTTACTCATGGGCGTCCTCCTGTGATTTTATCTATAGCTACCTACGTTGTATCTACGATTCTGGTTATATCCGTATCCGCCGGTGCCGCCTTCCGATAGGAGAGCTGCGGTGCTCAAGGCTCCGATTGATCTTTGAGCGCCGGCATTGATGGATGCGGCTGCGCCGGTGCCGGCACCATAACCGCCACGTCCTCTGGTTCTGAATCCGCTGATTATGGCTGCGAGGTCCGCGAGCTGCGCGTCATAGGAACCGAAATCACTGCGATTGCCGCGCGCTCTGAGCAGGATAGATTCGGCAGCTCCACCGTTATAGCCGTTCTGCTTGAGGTAATTGTTCACGCCCATGACTGCCTGCTGCTCACGAATGTAGTCATTGCGCTGCAGGCGTTCTTTCTGCTGTCGGATGGTGTCGTACGCAGCCTGTGCCTGCGCGAGGTTTTTATATGCGGTTGCCATGATTATGCTCCTTTCTACTCAAAATTCTCGTCGACCATGAAGCCGATAACGTCGGTATCGCTTGCATCCGACCGGCTCGCTACTGCGGCGCGGTCAATAGACGCCTCGCCCAGCACGTATCCGATAGCCGATGCTACCGCACCGACCACAGCGACGATCTGCGTGGCATTATCCGGTTCGCCGCAGAGGGCGGTGAGCACGCATCCCACCACCGCGCCGAGGCTGACCCACAGCTTGCGGCTGCTGAGCTTATTCAAAATCTTCTTCATCGGGTGTATCCTCCGTATCTTCTGAATGGTGCTTTGTCTTGCAGTTTTTGATGGTCGCCAGAGCGATGATCTCCACTCCCCAGAAGCTGAACCACGCGGTTGTCAGCGTCGGAGACAGCTCAAAGCCGGTGACGAAATGGGCGATTACCGCTGTGACGGCGTAACACACCACCGCAGTGCAAGCGGCGATGAGCACGATGTTGCTGACCTTTTTGAGTTTCTTCATGATCAGTCCTCCAGCAGGTGCGCGGCAGCCTGCTCATTCAGGAAAGCGAGGTACGCCTCCCTTGCCTCGCTGTAAGCCTCTTTCGCTTCCTTGAGCTCGCCGTTGGTTTTTCCGCGCTCGATTGCAACAGCCGTAGCGTATGCGAGCTTGCTGGACGCCATGGTCATCTGCAGATTAAGCAGGCTCTCCCGGCGGCGGATCGCGCTGCGCTCCTCTGTGTGAGCGTCGCGCTTTTTCTGTCTGCGTTGGAGATAGAAGACAGCCATGCCGAGTACGATCGTCTCAAACAGTGTCGGCAGTATGTATTCCCACATTGTCACAGCACCCCCTTCAGCGCATTTTTTGTCTTAGTTCCGACAACGCCGTCGACTTCAAGCCCGAGGCGTTTCTGGAACTTCTTCACGGCATCCTCGGTCTTTGCTCCGAACACGCCGTCGGCTGTGATGCTGTAGCCCCAGAGTTTGAGCCACCACTGCAGCCAGCGCACACCGTTGCCCTTGCTACCCTTGCGGAGCGAGCCGGAGGGCTGAGCGTAGGGGCACTTACCACCGTGGGTGGATACGGTGCGGTCGCCGCTGTCGGTGTTCTTCCAGTAGGAGCGTCCGGCTCGGACGTCTACGTGGACAAAGTTCCTTTTGGTGTACAGCCCCACGCCGCCGGCACCGATCGCCTGTGCAAACTTCGCGATCTCGGCAACCGTGCGTCCGTCGGTGATGATGTCTGCGGCGGTGCCCTTGGTGTGCTGGCTATTGCTTGCGCCACCAACCTTTGCGTTATATGCAACAGTTCGGTACGCCGACGTAATCTCTACCGCCGCTTCGACATACCCCCTGATCTGCTCCAGCAGCTTCGGAAGCTTATCGTCGATTTTGATTTCGTCACTGCCGTCCTTGCAGCGGAACTCTCTGACGCGGAAGTGGGCGGTCAGTTTATCCGCGCCCTGCTTCCTGAGTGAATATGTTTTGACTGCCACGGATTAAGCCTCCTTAACTCAGACCGTAAACGGCTATGATTTTATTGGTGTCGTTAAAGGATGAATGGCCTCCTGTTTTTGTATGCACAAGGCGCGAGCAGTGCTGCACCTCGAACAGGCCGTCCTCTGCTGCGCTCTGCAGCGAGCAATAGTATGTGTCCAGACCGGTGTCCAGACCGGTACCGCCGGTGCCGCGCAGCAGCTCTCCGGCGGATGTCCGTAGCCGGGTAAGCAATACGCCGGTACCGATAGGTATGTCGGTACTCGTGGACAACTGCACCTCAAAACATCGATACTGCTCCCATCCGGTGTCCCGTAGGTCTACCATACCTCCGATCTGGATGCCGTTCGGAAATGTAGCCAGCAATTTATTCCGAATCCCTCCGGAAGGGATCTCAACGGACACATCCTCGGAACCGTCGTACTCTGCCGTCACAGCTCCGGTCAGACGGATTTTCCGGGGGTTAGGGAGTTTGTCGGGAATATCCTGCGGTGTTCCGGCGACGTCGAGTGCCTCCCGAAGCCCATCAATAGCGGAAATGGGATGCTGTCCCTCTGCGTCTCTCCCCAGCAGATCACTATGCCTGCCGCGGATGTGTACACTGCCGACCACCGGTGCTGACTGCAGTCTGAGCGTTGCGCCGCGCACGCCGTCAACGATCGCCTTAATCATTGGCTCTCACCTCCGGCGTGATCTTGTCAGCGATCAGCATGAGAGTGCCGTTGCCTGCGGTGTGCTTCTCCCCGGACGCAGTCAGCAGCTCGGCTTCATAGCTGTATGTGTCCGGCTTAAGATTTTCTGTCTGCGTCGAGGAGATGACCAGCTGGATGCTGCCGTCCTCACTCTGATCGGCGGCGGTCATCTGGACGCGGAACAATGCCTGACTTCCCCGGAAACACACAAACAGCAGCTCATCCCCGGGCTGCATAACGTACGGATCAGCACCGCCGACTTCAAACGTCAGCGGTACCCTGACAGTATCTCCGCGATAGAACGCCAGCAGCGGCGATGTGGTTATCATGTTTTCATAACAGATCATGTGACCCTCCTATAGTCTCTTGTCGTCGCGTCCGCTCTGGATGTACTCGATGTTGATAGCGTCCGGCTCAAAGGGCTGCGCTTTACCGCAGGAGATGCGCAGGGCGGCGTAATTCACTTTAGCCATATCCAGACGGCGCACCGTTCGCCGGGCGTACGCTCCGGCAGGAAACGCCATCACGCAGCGTGTCCGCCAGCCGTCGCCGCCGTTTACTGACAGATCTATATCCGTCTCGTCACCCGGCTGGATCTGCAGCGCTGCTTTTGTGTACCGGCGCTGCTTGTGGAATAAACCTCCCTGCAGGTCAGGTGTTTCCCAGCAGGACAGGAACGGCTCGCCATTGTCGGTGAGCAGTGATTCGTCGAACCGATAGACATTGCCCTCATCGTCGCCGAAATACAGCTCGTTGTTCCACTGCCACAGGCAGCGCGCAGGGATGCCCGTCCACAGAAACGCTTCGTACTGATACGTAGAATGCGGCTCGTCGGGGGTGTAGGTCTTCATGCTGCCATCCAGCAGATATATCCGGTGGTTTACAGCGAGCATATAGTAATCCTTCCACACCAGCGCAATGGCGTCGTTGATGTTATTCTCCTTCAGCAGTGAGCCGTTGATGTAGAACGATCTGTCCTGTGCGTATTTCTCGGCGGTCAGGTCAGCGGACGTCAGCGCGAACACTCCGTTCTCGGTCAGAAAAAGCGGCTCGTTGCCGAGCTCCGCGTAGCTGAATGACGCTGTGTTTTTCGGACCGCGGATGATGTTCATCGTCGGGAACGACTGTCGGTTGGCATCACTCGTGTCGGTGACAGGGGTGCGGATGTAGATCGAGCCGTCCGACTTGTGGGTGGCGAGATAGCTGCCGAGGTTGGAATATCCGATGATCTTGCTACGCGAATCACCCAGTATGGAGTAATTCAGATCCGACCAATAGGTGTAGTCGTCGATCTCCGACCAGTAGTCGCGGTTGGGATACTCAGGATTGCCGGTGGCGAATATGCGTGTGCCGCCGGTGGGCAGCTGGTATGCGACTGCGACAGTGCATTTGTCAATCCACGCGCGCTTCTCGGAGCGATCCTTGCTGACGGTTATCGATACATTTGACTGGCCGTCAACGGGAGTGACAGCCGGCGCGGTAACGAATCTGACCACACCTGCGACGTAGTTGACGTTATAGTCCACACCCTCGGTCAGCTCGCGCCATGTGATGCCATCGTCGTTCATCAACTTTACCGTGGCTCCTGCATCGGCGATCAGATCGTCAAACGACATCTGATACGACGTGCTCTCGCCGTCGGCGTAGAACAGCTCGGTAAACGCGTCCGACAACATATTCACATCCTCGTACGCCGTACCGCCGCCCTTGGGGTCGCGGTCGATCATGACCGTGGGAACGTACGCGCTGTCGCTAAGCTTCGGAGCAAAATAGATGCGGGTTTCGCTGCCATCCAGTTTGTCAGCGTAAACAAGGAGTCTGGCTGCAAGACCATCAAATATACAGTTGCCTTTTGTGATGCAGGAACGGTGATTCGCAAGGCCAGTAGTGGTTATCGGCGTGCCGTTTATTGCCTCATTCTCAGCGTCCGCTCTGCTGCCGGCAATGAGCGTGCCGTCCATATAAAGGTTATTGCCGGCATGAACAATGCACCGCTCGTTTTCACCTTTCGGGCGAGCCGTGGTCGCCCCGTTGATCCTGCCGCTGTACGGCTGCTCGTTCACCCGCTCGTAGCCCATGCGGCGCTTGACCTTGCCGGGAGCAGAGCGCATCATGTTGCGGCAGTCGGGCGAACGGGTCAGGGACATCAAGGTCGGCTTGCTGCTTAGGTCAATACCGTTGAACTGATTGATCTGGATTATCTGCGTGCTCGGCGGCTTCGGAGCACCACCGGCGAACGCAGCTGCAGGGATGTATGGCATAGACTATCACCTCACTCTATGGTATAGGCAGCCTGTATCTGCAGGATGCCGCCGCGCTCCTGCCGCTCAAGGTTGGCGATACGCGAGCTGAATTCCGCGTCCAGCCAGTAAGATACGCTCTGGCTCTCAGGGATGCCGCGCGCCAGATCGGACGCAAGCTTCAGACCCACAAGCGCTTCGGCTTCCGGTGCCACCTCAAGAGGCGTATCGTCATGCGCCTCGAATGGGACGTCTTTCGGATTGCGCCAGTAGTGGAATTCAAACTGACCGGACACTCTGCGCGGCAGCAGGAAGGTGCGGAAGCCCTCGAGGCGCACGTCGTGGAATTCCTCGTAACTGGTGCCGTCGGATGTGCGCACGCACTTGTCATACTCACGCAGATCACAGGGCAGGTCGTAGGCGGCGTAGGGCGTGTTCGCCTGAACGTCGTCCTCGTAGCGGAAGGGGATGTCATATGCTGCGACGTATCTGATGGACGATACGCCCTCCGAGGTCACGCGCAGACTAGTCTTTCCACTGTTGTCCGGGAGGGCGATTCTTACCGGAGCAAACCCGTTGTCGGAGTAATGTTTCGTGTGGTATAGCTCCTGACTGCCACGGGTTACGACGACATCGACCTCGCCGCTGACTTCCAGATACAGGGCACGCATATCGTTGATATTCACCGTGTAGTCATTGCCGGGCAGAACGCTGCGAACGATATAAGCATCGCCGAGCAGATTCGGGATAGGATCCTGCACGACGGTAAAGGTCTTTGGAATTCTGAACTGCCCTGCAAGCACGCTGACAACGCCGGACAACAGATGCGCCGCACGGTCTTTGTAGTCGGCAAGGTGTGCCGGAGCGGGATTGTCGCCGTTGATGGAGGCCTCGTCCATCCAGCGCAGGGCTTCTTCTATTGCTCTGCCTTTGGTAATCATTCTGTTCCTCCGAAAAGAAAAATAAGGGCGGCGGCACGAAGCTCACCGCCCTTGCGTGATTGGTTACTTGATTGGTTGGGATTGGTTAAGGAATGAGGTTCTGTCGTCTGAGAATTTCCGCAACGCGGTCGGGAACTTCGACTTCCTTGTTGTACGGAATCCGGAAGACGTAGCCGTTGATGCTTACGGGATGAGGCGGCACCGTACGTCCGCTCTCAAGCGCATCACGGTCAAGGATCTTGACGGTGCACTTGGGACGTGCGTCAAGAATCGCCTTTACGGATCGCGCTTCCTTGTCTATCTTTGCGTCGGTCAGACCGTCGGAAACAGAAGCCGCTGCGGATGTCTCCTGCGCTGTAGCCGCAGAGGAAGCAGCCTCAACGACGGTTTCCTCAACGGGGGCAGTGCTCTCAGGAGCCGCAGCGGGCTCGGTTTTTGTCTTTGCCATAGTTGTTCTCCTCCGTCTTTAGACTGTAGCTCCGTGCTCCACGCGGATCATAGCCAGCTCGTTCAGGCGTACAGCCGTGAAGCAGCCTTTATAACCCACTGTGTTTCTCTGCTCAAGGGGGTCGGAGCTGTCGCTGTCCTTGGCATACTTGATAATGATTCTGGGTGCGCCCTCGCCCTCCAGCTCAGGAACGCCGTAAGCATCACGACCGATGATCATGGTGCCGTAAACATCCTCACCGTTGGCGCCTGCGCCCTCAAAGACAGGAGCGTTGGTGCTCTCAACAAACTTGACCTTGTGAATCTTGCCAACCTCGCCGTTGACGATGTTCGCGCCGCCATTGTACTTGGAGATGTCCTGCCAGAGCTGGTCCTCCTGAATGTCGTAGGCTGCGTCGGGATGAATGATTCCGATGTAGAAGCCATCTTCAAAAGGCTTGACGTTCTGCCTCTTGAGGGCGCGGACAGCCTTCTTGATGGTGGCGCTGTCAAGGATATTTGCCGCTCCCACTTCCTCGCGGCCGGTACCGGCGGCATAGAAAACATTGGATCCGTCAGCAACAACGTTTCTTACGATAGTGTCGTACTTGAGCGCTGCAGCCTCGCCGTGAAGCTCGGATGCCTCAGTGATAACGGGGTCGATGCCCATCTGGTCAAGCTTGTCGGTAATGACCGAATAGTCACCGTACTGCTTGAGCTTGGCTTCGACTGTGCTCATGGAAAGAGCAGTTCCCGGAGGGGTGATTCCTTCGGTCAGGGCATCAGTGTTCACCGGCAGAGACTCGAAGCGGCGGAAGTTGATGGTGTCGCCCTCGTTCTTGGGTACAGGTCTTTTCTGACCGTATTTGCAGAAAACGAGATTGGGGAGCAGACGCTCAAGCAGCGCCTTCTCGTAGAATTTTTTGTTGTCTCCGGACATGTTCCCGTCGAGGGTGTTCATGTTGGCGTCAACGGCGCCGAACGCCAGCATCATGGGAAACAGCAGAATATTTCGGAGCAGTCTTGTAAATTTCTTCATGTGTTATGTTCCTTTCGTAGAGGTTAAGATTTTCTGTAGCCTCCACGCTTGGCAATTGCGAGATGCTTGCTGAACTCCTCGGAACTCATGTTAAGCCAGTCGACGGGTTCGCTTGCGCCGCCGCCTCCGATCGAACCGGGGGAAGCTGCGCCGGCAGCTCTGACCGAGGCAAGCGCTTCGGTTTTTGCCTTTTCGATGTCACGGGCGCGGATGTCGTCGTAGTGCGCAGACATGATCACTCTGAGGGCGGAATCGAGATCGATTTCCTGCCCGTTGCTGGCTGAGGCTTCCATGAGCTGCATCACGTCGTCGTGATACTCTTCATAGACGGAAGCAAGCGCAGGGTTGGCTCTGATGGCCGCCTCCTGTTCTCTGAATCCTGCGTCACGTTCTCGCTGCTGGAACTCCGCTACCTGTGCGCGCAGACGGGAAAGCTCGGCGGCTGATTCGGGGTCGCCACCCACTTCGTCTGCCGCCTGCATGGCGCGGTAGTCCTGCATCTCTGCAAGCGTGGAGATGGGTTTGCCTGTGTAGGGATTGGTCATGCCGAGACCGGCGATTGCGGCGTCAGTCCGCTCAGCGGACATTTTGTTGAGCCGATCGCTGAAAGCTTTCGTCTGGCTGACATCGTGCCCGGCGGACGATGCGCCAGAGGGAGCGGCGGCACTCCCAGCAGCGGGGGTATCCGCGCCGCCAGCATCGACGGGAGCGGTATCCACTGCATTAGCAGCCATGTTTTCGAGTTCCATTCTGAACTCTCCTTTCTGCGCTTTTGTGGGCGAGGTTCGGAGCGCATACCGTTTTGCAGCCGCAAATATGAAAGCGCCGCCTGCCTAATTCAGCAGGTGACGCTTTTCAAACGTTTCGTTGCTTCCGCACGCGGGGTTCATACACCGGAGCTGCTGCACCAGATAGATGCGGTCGGGCTGTTCGGGGTCATCACTGCGTTCGGATTTGTAGACGCTGCCCACGATTCGCAGGTCGGCACTACACTTAGGGCAGATTCTAGGAGCTGTTGCGTTTTCCACTATGCTGTTCCTCCTTGTTAAACGGTCGGGGCTTTCGGGATGGGCGGCAGCTCAATGCCTCCGACGCCGCCGGCTCGGGTAACGCCCTCAGGCATCGTTCCGCCGTCTGTCGGCACGGTTCCGTCGGGAGGCATCATGCCCTGCCCCTGCAGCTCTGCCATGATCTCCTGCATGAGCTGCTCCTTCTGTGCGTCGCGGTCGGACCATTTCTTTTTGAGCCGTTCCTTTTGAGGGAATACATTATCAGCAATAAGGTCAAGATGCTCGAACTGATTAATAAATCCTCTGTCAAGGTAGCTCTCGAGTATAGACATGGTCAACGCCTCACTGTACTGCGAGCTGGCTCCCACGTCGATCTTGAGGTTGAACTCAATGCCTGCATACGCCGCGCCAGTGAACGCGCGGGTGTTGTCCATGGGGTCAGTGTCATCCGACGCATCGGTCACGGTGACATTGCGCTCGGTAGTGTAATACGCCTTTATCATGTCCTCCCAGATGGCGCCCACCTGCTTGATGGTGCGCCAGAAATGGGACTGTATCTCCTCGATGGGCTTGATCGCCTGGGACTGCAGGGCGATGATCGCCGATGCGGAAATGTTGCTTCCCAGCGGCTCGCCGGAGGCAACCTCATTCACACCGGAGACGGTGCGCATCAGGTCGAAGATGCTCTGCGCCAGAGCCGACGCTCCCGAGGACATGGCAGGCGGATTGAGGTAAGTAATGCCGATGCCGTTGCCATAGTGGTCTGTCAGAATCTCGCCCGGCTCGTTGGTTATAGGCTGATTAAGTGCGCCCTGTTTGGCGATGATTTTCGGCCATGCGGTCTGCTGAGCGGACAGCAGTTCCATAGCTTTAAGGAAGTTGATCGCTTTCTGGGCAGGTATAAGGGTCTGACACTCGCCGATGCCGAAGATGCATTTTTTCCGGGTGCGCCAGTTCATCACGGCTATGGGATACCGCTTGATGACGTGTGTCGATCCCTCGGGGGTGAGGCTGCGCCCCTTGATGATCTCCACGTGTTCGGTGCAGCGATCAAATACAACTGCGCCATTCACGCGGTAATACTTCGTGAGGACAGTGACCTTCTTGCGGTTAGTCAGCTCTTTACGCGCAGCGGAATAACCCTCGTTCTCGTGACGGTCGTCGCCGGCGATGAGTTTGAGCTGATCCTCTTTGATGCCCTCCGCTCTGGCGGCTTCCTTGACATCCTCCGCATCCAGACGTTGGGAAATGATGATGTAGGGTTGGCGCTGTACGTCGCGACACTGGGGATTGCCGAAGAAAATGTTGAGCGGATCGATGGTCTCGCCGCGAATCTCGCCCACATAGGGATGCTCCGTGCCGCCGGTGACGCTGGTGTCGAAATAATAGTGGAGGATACCGGTACCCAGCGTGGCGGCGTCGTCCAGAAGTTCACTGTTAAGCTCCTCCTGATCGCAGCGCTCCCACAGCTGACGGGCGTAGTCGGTCATGTCCTTTGCTCCCTCGGCAGCCAGAGCGGCAGTCTGCTCGTCGGCGGAGTATTCTGCCGGGCTGTACTGGATGGCAATGGGCTGGTTGACGATAGCCGACCGCTTGTTGCGGATGAGCATCTCCACCACATTGAACACAGGTCGCGGAAGATTCTGCGTGCGCTTGGTTGCCGCAGGCCACTGCTCGCCCTCCTTGAATTTCTCAAAGGCAGGGAAGTCGGCGGAGAAGCCCATGCTGCGCTGGTACTCCAGGCCGGCTTTGTATTCGTCCCACACGCGGGTGGTCATTGCCTCGCTCATTCGTCATCACTCCGCTTCTGCTGATAGCCATAGAGATACTCGTTGAGCATTTCGCCAAAGGCGTTTTCGATGATCTGCCTGGTCGGGGCGGCAGTCTGCTGTGTGTCTCTGATCTCCTCGACGCACTCCATGGTGGTGCAGATGACGCCGTCCATTTCGACGAGCTTTTCATTGAGGTGCTGTATGCGATCTTCCAGCGGGCGAACCTTATCGTTCAGCTGTCTAAGGGATTCTTTCAGCCAAAAATCAGCCTCTTTGTTGCGAAGCACCATTTTTGTTACTGCTTCGTTGTGTGCGTTGAACGCTTCCTCCGTCACGTACACAAACCCGGCTTTACGCAGCAGCCACGCTATAAACTTGCCTACCAATTTATCAAACCTCCTGTGTAGTCCTCCACCTCACGCAGCGCAGGCGGCAGGACGTTCTTTGTCACGGGTGCTGCCGGCTCAGCCATTGGGCGACCGGCGCAGAAATATCGGATAGCGTCCGGCGCGTGGGTGACCTCGTGGGGCTCACCGGCGGCATCGGACGGGTGTTTCTGATCAAACTGCAGCAGCGGTATGCTGCGGATCACATTCGGACAGGTTCGGAAAAAGCGCATGTTTGCGTACTGTCCGCCGTCGCCCTCACGCACCTTGAGCCATTCTTTCATATTCAGCCAGCCAGCGACGCGCTCGTTGTTGGTCTTGGTCAGATAGATACCGCTCTCTCCGAAGATCTCGGCGACGCTCTTTCCGGTATCCTGCCTGCGGTTCCACATATCAGGCGGCGCAAACCACTGGAATATCTTCTCACCGTCGGTCAGGGCCTTGATACGCTGCGCCGCGTCGGAGATGATCAGGTTCGGCTCGTAGTGCTCCTTGTACACATACGACTGCCCCTCGGGGCTGACGGCGATGCAGTAGGCCGCCAGCATATCCAGACCGTAGTCCATAGAAAAATACCGACGCCAGTGCGCCGGTATCGGGAATGGATCAACGACATGGATGTGCGGTCGCCATTCGGTGAAATACTGACCGACGAAGGAATCCCACTTGCCGTACAGCCAGGCGTCGCGAAGGGCATCGGAGAGGGATTCAAGATTCTTGACGTACTCCGGGTCGTTCTCCATCAGAGCGATGTTGTCGTAGACAGTAGCGGCGATGAAGTCGTAATCGTCCGGATTTTCGCCGGGCAGGAACTCGCGGTCTATGAACAGGCGCTTGACCCATGCGTGACCTACGTCGCCGGGATTGCACGTCAGGTATATGTGCTTGGGGAAGTTATTCACGCCGCGCACGGAACCTTTCAGTCTGTCAAACCAGTCCCACATGAACTGCGTCGCCTCATCAATACAGATGATGTCGTACTCGTTGCCATGGTAGCGGCGCAAGTCGTTGTCGTTATCGCAGTAGCCGAAGATTATCTGCGACTTGCCTTTTCTGCCGTGGTTGATCCACAGGGTCTTGTCCTTATCTTTGTATACTGCTCCCAGAGGCTCAAGCAGATTGCGCAGCGGCTCGATGTGGTTCTTGATGAGATCGGGATAGGTGCGGCGCAGAATGAGTATCTTGATGCCCGGCCAGAACAGCGCAAGCAGCGCCACCTTGACGCGGATCGCCCAGCTCTTGCCACCACCTCGCGATCCGCCGTAGGCAATGTATCGCGCCGTGGCTTTGAGGAACTGCCGCTGCTTTGCGTTGGGGCTGGGTATGTTGAGCTTCATTACTGAACGAACTCCTGCAGCTCGTCAGCGAAGGTAATCTGGATGTCGCTGTCCACGCTGGCTTCGACCTGCTGTTTGTCGCGCCACTTGTCCGGGCGGCGGTTCTTGAGCCAGAAGCACTGTGCACCGACGTCGCCGGGCACTTCTTTGGTTATCTCAACACGCTTGATTTCGACTCCGAACTCGTATTCCACTCTCGTTTCGACCACAGTGTAGCCTGTGGCACGCTTAAACAAAGCGTTCTCGACCTCGATGTCGGCAGCATCTTTACCTTTTTTAAGCGCGTCGGAAATGTCGGGGAAGCGCTTTTTCCATTCGTAAAGCGTATCACGGCATATACCACACTTGGTTGCTATCTCCTCATCAGTCAGACCGTCGCGAGCCCAAGCCTTGAGCTGCGTAAGACCGTCTGGGGTGAGCCAGTGTTCATATTTGCCTTTTGCCACAGCCTGGCAGCTCCTCTCTGTAAAATAAAACACACAACCCGCCGGGGTGCTCGTCCGACGGGTCGTGTGTTGTGGATATCGTAAATGGAGGTAAGCAACGGCGGCGCGGGAAAATGCAAGAAAGCCACACCGCCTGTGCGTAATCTTGACGGTTCCAGTGTATCACCAAAACAGGGCTAAGTACAGTACAACGGCAGCTAAACAGAGCTAAGTACAGCTAAACACGGCTAAATTCATCCGACTTTCTGTGCGATAGCTACGCACGCAAGCTGTACATAGTTCTTTACCGTCGCTTCCGAAGCGCCTATCTCCGCCGCTGTCTGCATAACTGACAAACCTTCAAAGAACCGCAGCCGTAGCGCGGATTTGTGGGCTGGATTCTCAGACAGTGAGAGCAGCCACTCTGCATAGTCCATCTGCAGCCGGTATTGTGTGATATTGACATCAATCTGTCGGAGTGCCTGCTGACTGCCGATGACGGCATTTGAGACCGGATCAGAGATAGCAGTGCCACGTGAGCCGTCATTAATTGCAGGCGATCGCAGATCGGCAGCCGCTTCGAGGATCCGCGCGCGGGCACGTAAACTCTCGGCGAGATTGCGCTTTGCCGGCAGGTATTGTTCAATTGCTTTTCTGACATCCTTCGCGTCCGTGGGACTACACCTCCTGTTCTTTTAGCGGCACAATATTGACGATTAACGCCTCTTTTCCCGTATGGTCATCATGCTTTATCTGTGTGTGCACACAAAATAAATCTTCGTTGTCGAGAACCGCTAGGTATGTTGCTTCCGGCAGAACGCCTCTTGTTATTAACTCAAGCCTACCGCCCTCGACAAGGCACTTCACCTGAACGGCGTCTATCCCGAATAAGGCAAAGGAGCTTTCAAGAGTTTTGTCAATTGCCTTTGCAACTGATTCATAGAGCTGATCGCTGGTGCGCAGGGTTTCTTTCTCAAACTCAGCAATCTGCTGTTCCGTTGCTGTGCTGATCTTCAACAACCTATTTTCGTCGATTTCATAATACGGTTCGCCGAGGTGGTTGACTGTTTTCATTGCGTGGTTGCCTCCTCAACTTTCACTTCGGAGAAGATACCCGTTTCATTAAGGCAGGTCATCAGAGCTTCCTCCACGCTGAGGACGTCGCCTACCTTGTCTGCCATCATCTCGACAAACCATTGACGGAACTTTAAGCGCGCTGTGTATTCATTCATCCCCGATTCCCTCCATTTGCGCCAATGCCTTTTCCGCATCTTCTCGTGTGTCATGGAAGTAACGATGGTATTCGTCCCCATCAACATAAATAGGCACTATACTGCGCCCAATGAGTTCAATAACCATTACGTTTCCTTTTGGGTGGTACTCAAGCCTCAAAGAATCAACAGCGAAACCCTTAACGCTCACTTTGCCGTCCTCGCGCTCTACTCCGTACACCGTTTGATCAATCCTGCAAGGAAACATAACAGCGCCTTTATCAATCAGCGCATCCGCTATCCGTTCCGCCCAATTTGTAGCACAGCCACCGACAGCATCTTGGATAACCTCTATCATTCGGTCACGCATCTTCATTCTCCTTTTCGTTCATCATCGCTGTACACGCTGGGCAGCACTTCCACTGCGGCGACCCGAGCGTATGGCATTCCGAGCATTCGGTCATGCCGTTATCATGTGTAATCCACCGCCCACGCGGTCTGAGGTCATCGGGGTTTATTGTGGGGGCATCATGTATCATGTCGATAATCTCATGCTGTCGCTCAGCAAGACGGTTAAGCGCGTCGATATAAGTGTGCGTTCCTGTCTCCCATGCCTTGCGTGACGCTTCTGAA
>SVPO01000010.1 GCA_015065795.1 Oscillospiraceae bacterium
CTCCTCGCCATCAAGGCGCTGGGCTATGACAGCTGCTGGTACGAGGGTCACATCACCGACGACGATGACATTGGCGGACAGATAGCGAAATATCTGGGCGTACCCGATGATTACGATCTGGTGTGCCTGCTGCCCGTGGGCATTGCCGCCGAGCCTGCCGCCCGGGCAAAGAAAAAGCCCTTTGAGGAAAGGGCCTGGTTCAACGGCTTCGGCAAATAAACCGTCGCGCAATTTCTACGTTCCACGAAAGGTCTGATATCAATGATCAAGAAAAGAATTATCTGCTGCCTGCTCTGCGCTCTGACCGCACTGAGCCTGTGCGCCTGCGGAAACAGCGGCGATCTGGAAACCTATCTGCAGCAGCACAATGTCCAGCTGGACACCTCCGAGAGTGACGTTTCCGTCCCCGAGGCAACCTCCCCCACCGATGTGTCGGGCAGTGATGTATCCGGCAGCGATGTTTCCGCTTCCGACACCACCGAGACAACCACCACGACCACCACGACCACCACCACTGCTGCCGCCGCGCAGACTGACACTCTCCCCGAGCAGTACATCGGCAGCTGGGAGGTCATCAGCATCTATCAGGAGGCAGCCGCGTCGGACATCACCGCCGACGAAGCCCTGCGCCGCGAGCAGCTTGCCGGCATCACCTTCGGCAGTTCCTCCTTTGACCGCAGCGGTGAGAACATCCGCGACGCGGTATTCTCCGTCAACACAAAGGCGACCTACACCGACATGGAGAGGTTCGGCATCAGCACCCAGCCCCTCACCGGTCCCTTCGGCAGCGACGCGAAGATCACCTCCGTGGAGATCCGCACCGCCGACGGCATGGTGTGCACCACCGTATTCTTCATCAACGACACCACCCTCATCGCCTTCGGTTCGGGCATGAATGTGTTCACCTACGAGCAGATGGCTGCTGTGGGCTGATGAAGTTTTTTCTCCCTTAAGCCTGTTATCATCGACCGAGAGGGGTATTATTCATGAAAGCTCTGCGATACCTTCACCCTGCTGTCATCATCGCCGTGCTGGCGCTGGAGGCTGCTCCGTGGGGAGCGGTGTGCAATTTTGCCATTGCCCCGGAAGACGGCGGCGGTGTTGACCGACAGACCTTCTCCTATTTTGATATGCTTCCGCTGGGCTACGCCAACGCAGGACCCTTTCTCACCGCCGTGCTGAGCTGCGCTCTGCTCATTGCCGCAGTCGTCGCCTGCTTCACGCAGAGCAAGGGTGCGCTCGGAACCGTGATGTGGCTGTCCGTCGCGGCTGTGGTCACCTCGCTGATGCCGCTGATGTTCGGGCTGTCCTATTATTCCTTGGTCGGACTGTGCATAACCCTGCTGCTGATGGCTTCAGCGGTGCTGGGAGCGGTGAGGAAGGGGCGCATCGGCTGACGACGCATCCTGCCCGCCGCGATCATTCGAGCAATTGCCCATAACGACAAATATCCCCCGGCAGCGGAAAGTTCCGCCGTCGGGGGATTGGTGTTTATCAGAGATAAATCAGCCGCTGATCTGAGCCTCTACCAGGCTGCCGCCGCAGTAGATCTCACGCAGCTTAGGCTTTTCGATCTTGCCGGTGGGATTTCTGGGAACCTCGGCAAAGATGATCTTTCTGGGGCGCTTGTAGCGGGGCATACCGGTGCAGAAGTCGTTGAGCTCCTCCTCGGTGCACTCGCAGCCGGGCTTGAGCTCCACGATGGCAGCGGCGATCTCGCCCAGACGCTCGTGGGGCAGACCGATGACCGCGACGTCCTTGATCTTGTCGTGGGCACGCATGAAGTCCTCGATCTGTACGGGATAGAGGTTCTCACCGCCGCTGATGATGACGTCCTTTTTGCGGTCAACAAGGAAAATGAAGCCGTCCTCATCCTCCTGAGCCATATCGCCGGTGAACAGCCATCCGCCGCGAAGTACGGCGTTGGTGGCTGCCTCGTCGTTGTAGTAGCACTTCATGACGCCTGCACCCCTGACTGCCAGCTCGCCCACTTCGCCCTGTTTGACGGGATTGCCGTTTTCGTCGGCGATCATGACCTCCCAGCCGAAGCCTGCCTTGCCGATGGCGCCGACCTTGTGGATATTCTCCACGCCCAGATGGACGCAGCCGGGGCCGATGGACTCACTCAGACCGTAGTTGGTGTCGTACTGGTGACGGGGGAAGACGCTCTGCCAGCGCTTGACAAGGCTGGGGGGCACGGGCTGCGCGCCGATGTGCATCAGTCTCCACTGATCCAGCTTGTAGTTCTTCAGGTCGATGTCCTCACGATCGATGGCATCGAGGATATCCTGCGCCCAGGGAACCAGCAGCCAGACGATGGTGCACTGCTCCTCGGAGACAGCGTTGAGGATCCAGCTGGGCTTTACGCCGCGGAGAAGAACCGCGCGGCTGCCTGACACAAGGCTGCCGAACCAGTGCATTTTCGCGCCGGTATGATAGAGGGGCGGAATGCACAGGAAGCAGTCGCCGCGGCCCTGACCGTGGTGATTCTGCTCGGTGCGGGCGGCGTGCATGAGGCTGGCGTGGTCGTGGAGAATCGCCTTGGGGAAGCCGGTGGTACCGGAGGAGAAATAGATGGCAGCGTTGTCCTCGTCACTGATGGTGATCTGAGGATCGCGGCTGCTTGTGTATGTAATGAGCTTGTCGTAGCTTTCGGCAAAGGTGGGGCAGTTTTCACCGGCGTAGAGGGTGAGCTTCACGCCGCGGATGCGGTCGCAGATATTCTCCACGCGGCCGATGAACTCCGGACCGAACACCAGCACATCCGACTCGGACAGCTCAAGGCAGTATTTGATCTCGTCGGCGGTGTAGCGGTAGTTCATGGGCACCACGATGCAGCCTGCCTTGAGCGCGCCGAAGTAGATGGGCAGCCATTCAAGGCAGTTCATCAGCAGGATGGCGATCTTGTCGCCCCTGCCGAAGCCGCGGGAAAGCAGCAGGTTGGCAAAGCGGTTGGCACGGCAGTCAAAGTCCTTCCATGTCATTTCGGTGCGGCCCGGGGTGTTGCGGGTGGTCTCAACCAGCTCGTAGTCACGCCAGGTCTTGCCGTGCTTTTCCTGCTCCTCGGGGTTTATTTCGATAAGACTGACCTCGTCGCCGTAGAGGTTTGCGTTGCGGACGAGGAAATCGGTAATAGGCATATTGAGTGTCCCTCCAAGGAAATTGTTCAGCCGTTTAACGCTTTTATGCGTTCAACTGTTAAATACCACAATATAATAACGCCAAACAGACAGAAAGTCAACAGCAAAAGCCTGTTTTGGCGGTAATCTTTGGGCGGCGGACTTCCGTTTTCAGCTTTATCGGGAGCTTATTGGCATCTGCCGCAAAAAAGGAGACCGCCGCGCTGTTTGCGGCAGTCTCCGTCATTATGCGTATATCGGGGAACGCTTTACGGACGTCCGGGCTTCTGAATAAGCTCGCCCAGATCATTGTCGGCAATGAGGGTGACGGTGAAGGTCATGGTGCCGGAGCGTCCTGCACGGAACACGGTCAGCTCCATTGTGTCGCCCACATTTTTGTTTTCTATCGCCTTCTGAAGATCGACCAGTGTGAGGGTTTCAACGCCGTCACAGGCGACGATGATATCTCCGACCTCAAGACCTGCGCGAGGCATATCCGAGTTGGAGTAGAAGCCGCGGATGAGCAGTCCCTCGGGCACGTCGTACAGCTGAGCGGTCTGCTTGCTGAGCTCGGAGCAGGAAACGCCCAGAGCCGGACGCACCACAGAGCCTTCCTCGATGATCTGCTGTATGATGGGCAGAGCGGTGTCGATGGGAATGGCAAAACCCAGACCCTCGTAGCCCTCATCCACGATCTTGGCGGTATTGATGCCGATGACCTTGCCGTACATATTGAGCAGGGGACCGCCGGAGTTGCCGGGGTTGATGGCGGCGTTGGTCTGCAGGTACTTCATGGCGTTGTCGGCGGTGCCGGTGTCGCTGTCGATGATGCGGTCGATGCCGGAGATGATGCCGTTGGTGACCGAACCGGCAAACTGGGAGCCGCCGGGGTTGCCGATGGCGACAACCTCATCACCCAGCACCAGATTGGACGACACACCCAGATCGGACACCACGAGGTTGAGCCCATCCGGATCGATCTTGAGCACGGCGAGGTCGGTGCGCGCGTCGTTGCCGATGACCTTCGCCTCGATCTCGTTCATTTCGCCGTTTGCGTCGGCGATGGTGACGGTGATCCTGTAATCGGCATAATTGTCGTCATCGATGACGTGGGAGTTGGTTACGATATAGCCGCTCTCGTCAATGATAAAGCCGGAGCCTTCAGAGGACACATAGCTTGCCCAGCCGTAGGCATCGTAGTACACCGTGACGCTGACCACCGCACAGCGGAATTTGGCGGCGATCTGGGCGTAGGTCAGCTTCTCTCCGTCATCGGGAATGATCTCGACATTGGTGGCAGGCGACTCGCTGACCTGAAAGTCGATGGTCTCTTTGCCGCCGTCCCCTGAGGCAGTGCCCTGTCCCAGCGCGCCGGAGGCAAGCCGGACCCCCAGCCCGATGGCGAGGGCAAGCACAGCGCACACTGCCACACCGATGAGCACGCCCCTGACAAAGCTGCCGGACTTTTCCTTTTCGCCCGTCTGTACCGGTCTTGCGGCAGGCTGCGCCGCGTTGTGACCGACGGGTGCGGAGCAGGCTCTCCGCGCGGTATCGTCAGGCTGCGCGGCAGACGGCGCAGGGCGATACGCCGCCTGAGGATGTGCCGCATATGGCGCGGAATCCGCACCGCCGTACTGAGGTCTGTAATCCGCCCGGGCAGGCTGCTGAGCAGGCTCATGCCCACGCGTAAGTTCATCTTTTTCAGGATGATAGAAATTATCCATCCGGATCTCTCCCTTCTGCCCAGAATATAACATCGGCAGTTGATGTCATTGTAGGCAGAGAATGATTAATATATGCTGGTAAATTGATGAATATGTGCTGCCGGAAGCATCACATGGGAATGTGGAATTCAAACTCGCAGTAGGAGCCCTCGGAGCTGCGCACCTCGATATCTCCCTTGTGCAGCGCGATGATGGTCTTGACGATGTACAGACCCAGTCCCACGCCGGTCTTGTCGTGACTGCGCGACTTGTCCGTCTTGTAGAATCGTTCGAAGATGCGCGGCAGATCCTCGGAGGGAATACCGATGCCGCTGTTGGCTATGCGCACATAGGCAACACGCTCACGGCTGAACACGTTGACTCGGATGTAGCCGTCGGGATTGGCGAACTTGACCGCGTTTTCGATGAGGTTGTACGCCACCTGATGGATCAGGTCGGGGTCGCCTCGGACATACAGCGGCTTCATCTGATCCAGCCCCTGAATGTCTATATTCTTTTCCTCGATGCGCTGTTCAAAGGTGAGCAGGGCGTTGGTGACGGTCTTGCTCAGATCGAAGCGTTCCAGACTGATCTTCATGTCGCCGCTGTCGATCTTGGAAAGATCCAGCATTGAGCGCACCAGTCGGGCAAGGCGCTTGGTCTCGGAGGAAACGACACCGAGATAGTAGGAGCGGCGATCCTCGGGAATGGTGCCGTCAAGGATGCCGTCAACGAAGCCGGATATGGTGGTCATGGGGGTTTTCAGCTCGTGGGATACGTTTGCCACGAAGCTGCGGCGCATGAGCTCGCTGGACTCAATGACGCCTGCCATCTGGTTGAAGGAGGAAGCCAGCTGACCGACCTCGGTCTCGTCGGTGACATCCATTCGGGCGGCATAGTCTCCGCCGGCAAACTTGCGCACCACCGAAGCCATGTCGCGCAGGGGCTTGACCTGCTTGTAGGTGATGATGTAGATAGCCACCAGCGAAACCACCGACGCGATGATTATGGAGATGGCGACGAGGTTGATCACGTCACCCTGGAATTCCTCGATGATACGGGCGGAGGACGAAGCCACCACCAGTCCTACCACAACTTCGCTGCCGGCGGCGTTGCGCACGATGATCGGCGCGCCCACGATGAACTGGGATTCATCGTAGATGCCGTTCATGTTGCCGGTGGTGCTGTAGATGAGCGTTGCGGCATCCGCGCCTGCCATAGCATCGGAAAAGAAGGATTCGTTCAGGGCGTTCTTATGGCGGCAGACCGCATCCCCGTCTGTGGAGACAGTGCTGAGGGTATCCTCCTCGGAGCACACCAGCACCGTGTTGTCGGTACCGAGAATGAAGATGTTGGCGTCAATGCTCTGACCGATGACCGCCATGGATGAGCGCAGCGTTCGTGACGCCGCCTCGCTCATTTCGTAGTTGCCCGGAGTACCGTCGGGATTGGTCGCCTGAACGATATATCGGGAGGCGCGCTGGGCGATGACGTTGACGTTTTCAATGAGCAGCTGCTGCTTTTCCTCCTGCCAGTGGCCGGACACAACGCTCGCCAGAAGCACACCGAAGCCGATGAAGCTGAGGATAACGATCAGGGACGTTGCCAGCAGATAGCGCGTGAACAGCGTGCGCCACATCCTGTGCCACGCACGCTGTATCGCCTCTCTGCACATTTTTGCCTCATAGCGTATACGCTCCCACAGGCGGCTGAGGCGGCCGCGCGTCATCAGGAGCCAGTCGGATAATTTGTTCTTCACGACTGCTTGACTTCAAACTTGTAGCCCACGCCCCAGACGGTCTTGAGGGACCACTGCTCGCTGACGCCCTCGAGCTTTTCGCGCAGGCGCTTGACGTGCACGTCCACGGTACGGGAGTCGCCGTAGTAGTTAAAGCCCCATACCTCGTCCAGCAGCTGGTCGCGGCTGAACACGCGGTTGGGATTGCTTGCCAGATGATAGATAAGCTCCATCTCTTTAGGGGGCGTGTCGATCTGACGGCCATCCACTCTCAGCTCGTAGTTGTTGAGGTTGATGGTCAGCTTGTCGAAGGAAACCAGCTTCTTTTCGTTGGGGTCCTGCTTGCTGGAACGGCGGAGCACCGCCTTGATGCGAGCCATGACCTCCTTTGCCTCAAAGGGTTTGACCACATAGTCGTCCGCGCCCAGCTCCAGACCCAGTACCTTATCGAAGGTCTCACCCTTGGCGGTGAGCATGATGATGGGGCACTTGGACTTTTTGCGGATCTCGCGGCATACCTGCCAGCCGTCCATGCTGGGCAGCATGATGTCCAGCAGGATAAGATCGGGATGCTCTATATCAAAGCAGTCAACTGCCTTCTGACCGTCGTGGGCGAGGGTGACGGTATAGCCGTCCTTTTCCGCGTACAGTCTGAGCAGCTCACAGATATTCTGATCGTCATCGACTATCAAGATCTTTTCGTTGTCCATCATTGTCTCCTCTGCTTGTGTAGTTTTGCCGGTTTTCATCTTATTATAATACATCTTTCGCCCAAAGGAAATTAACTTTTTTTGAATATTTGGCAAAAAAGCATAATTTATCGCCTGTTTTCCTGCGCAATGAGCCTGCGAAGCCGCTCATTCGGGTCAGCACGGCGGAGCGGCGGCTCATTTGCACAGAAACAGCCGATGTTGTGCAACTTCAGGGTGTTCTTGCACAACTTCAAGGGTTTCTGCTGCAACTTCAAGGGTTTCTGCTGCAACTTCGGGGGTTTCTGCTGCAACTTCGGGGGTTTCTGCTGCAACTTCGGGGGTTTCTGCTGCAGAATGTCCCCAAAGAAAAGAAAAGCAAACAAGACAAAATAAAAGGAGAGTATATAAAATCAGAGAAAAGCAGAGCCTGCGCCGCCCGGGGCAGCGAAAGCCGCCCTCCCTTTGCTCCGCCCTGCTCCGACACGAACACAGATAATGTGCAATACTGTCCGCATATCGCCAGCAGTGCGTGTCTGATGACAGTGCTGCACGGCGGATGACAGCGCTGTGCGCTCCCTTCGCGGTATACTTTCCTCCGACAGGTATATTCGGGGTATGCCTGCGCAAAAAGGAGGACTGAGCTTATGGCTCTTATCAGTTACGCACGCGGTCGGTCGGTACCAGTGACCGCAAACTTCACCTCGGGCGAGTTCGACTGCAAGGGCGCGAAGTGCCGATGCACCGTAACCCGTATCGACAGCCGTCTTGTCCGAAAGCTGCAGATGCTTCGCCGTCTGTGCGGCAGCGCGGTGTACATCACCAGCGGCAACCGATGCCCCACCCACAACCGCGCCGTTGGCGGTTCTTCCGCTTCCTATCACCTCAGCACCGCAGGCAAAGCCGCCGACATCGTGGTGGCAGGAATGACGCCTGCGCAGGTGGCAAAGCTGGCGCAGGAGCTGGGCTTTGCCGGCATCGGACGATACGACGGCACTGCCGGTCGGTTCGTCCACGTGGACGTGCGTCCCGGGGCTTATTACTGGCACAACACCAGCGGCGTTGATCGTCCCGTCAGCGGACACGGCGGCACAAAGCCGTGCAATCCATACAAGCGCAGCACCGCCACCCTGCGCCGCGGCTCTGTGGGCGACGGCGTGCGCCATGTGCAGTGGACGCTGGACCGCTTCGGTTACAGATGCGCTGTGGACGGCGATTTCGGTCCTGCCACCCTTGCTGCGGTGAAGGAATTCCAGCGCGATCTGCTGCTGGATGCCGACGGTATCGTCGGTCCGGACACCCGCGCCGCCCTGAAAGAGGTGCTTGCGTGAGCGCGGCAAAAGCCGCCGTGCTGATCTCGTCGGGCGCGGTGATGACCGCATTGTTCGGCGGCTGGGACGGCGCGATGTCCACCCTGTGCGTGTTCATCCTGATGGACTATCTTGCAGGCATTGTGCTGGCAGGAGTATTCCGCCGCTCAAAGCACACTGCAGGCGGCGGTCTTGACAGCCGCGCCGGTCTGATGGGACTTTTTCGCAAGGCAGGGATGATGCTGGTGGTGATCGTCGCCGCGCGGCTGGATATGCTGTGCGGCCTCGACGGCGTGCTGAGGTCAGGCACGATTTACGCGCTCATCGCCAACGAGGCGCTGTCCGTCATCGAAAACCTCGGTCTGATGGGCGTGCCGCTGCCCGAAACGCTGCGTTCTGCCATCGAGCGGCTGAGAAACCGTGACGTCCATCAGATCTCCACCACTGAGCCTTCGGAGCAGATCACACCTTCATCGGAGGACGGATCCTCCGGCAGCGATACCCTCTGACGACGCAAAGCAGCCCCGTCCGGAACGGCTCCGGACGGGGCTGCGGCTGTATTGTTTTCTGAAGATCATCAACCGTATCTCATGCCCAGCACGATGGCGTAGCGTGTCTTTGCCCAGTTGACCTTCTTTTCGAAATATTTGTTGACCTCGCTGGACCACTGATCTTCCATCAGCTCGATGCAGAAGCCGGGCTTGTTGTACTGCTGGCGGAACCAGTTTTCCATGCCGCCGCTGGCACCAGCCACGGTGGAGGTACGCATGAGGTTGAACTTGCAGTTGACCACCAGACGGTTGGCCATCAGCTCGGCTTTTTCGGCGTTCTTGTTGACCGTATCAGCCCAGTAGAGCATATTGCCCTTGATGTGGAAGGAAAACATCCATTCAAACTCGTTTTCCTCGCACAGCCTGATTATGGCTTTGGTCTCCGGCTCGGAGGCTTCGCTCTTGCCGATATAGCTGTCGATGTCGGGGGTGGTGGCGTTGATGTCGGGATCTTCGTATCCCCACTCAAAGGGGAAATTACGGTTGAGGTTGACGCCGGTGGAGGTGTTCTTGTAATCGAACAGTTCGGTTTCGGACAGGGGCTCGCCGTTTTTGTAGAGGGGGATCATGCCGTCATTGGCGATGTCGATGCCGTCGGGATTCATTACGGGAACGATGTAGAGAGTCCACTCCTTGAGCATATCGCTGATCTTGAAGGAGCCGTATCTTCCGGAATTGGAATAGAATGCCTCGGCGTATTCCTCGATGCAGCGCATGACGTAGTTGACGGTGATGTCCTCACGGGAATGGATGCCGCCGGTGATAATCGCCTTCTTCTCGCCGGTGCCCATTCTGACAAGGATGATATCCGTGCCGCAGGTGCTGGTGCCGATGGTGTCCAGCTTGATGAGCTCGGGGTATTTCGCCGCCAGCTCCTGACAGTTGCGCGCAACCAGCTTGGAGGTATAGGGCTTGGTGTAATCCACAACCTTGACGCTGACCTTGCAGGTATCCTTGACGCCGTTGAAGGTCTCGCAGGAGATGGTCGCCTCGCCCTTGCCTGTGGCGGTGACCACGCCGTCCGCGTCCACCGTGGCAACCGAGGGATCACTGGTGCTGTAGAAATACTGACGGCAGAAGCCGGTGTTATCCTTTGCCTTGACCTGAGTGGTGTTGCCCGTGTAGAGGGATTTGTCCGCCAGCTCGGCGCTCATGGAGGTGGGCGCGTGGCGCACGGTGACGGTTGCCTTGCCGGTGGCTCCGTTGTATGTTTCCGCCACCAGAGTGGCTGTACCCTCGGAGAGCGCGGTCATAGTACCGTCCTCGGCGATCTGGATAATTGCACTGTCGGTGGACAGCACAAAGCCGCCCGCGTGCTCATCCTCGGCGGTCTTTGCGGTCACCACGCGGGTCTCGCCCACGCAGATGTCAAGGGATGTTTCAAAGGTGATCTTGGAGGGAGCTTTTTTCACCGACACGGTGCAGGTCTTTGTTTCACAGCCGAAGCCGGAAACGGTGATCTCCACGTCACCGGGGGAAACGGTGGTGATGTTTCCCTCCGTGTCCACCGTGGCGATGCCGGGGTTGGAGGATGCGTACTCCACCGCGTTGCCGTTGCCGGAGAAGGCGGAAATGGAAGCCGGCTCGCCCACGCCCAGGGTGTATTCGGTCTGCGCCACGGACATCTCGGACAGCCTGAGCACCGTCACGGCACAGGTGACCTTTTTGCCGGAATTGGTCTCGGTGACGGTGACGTTTGCCTTGCCCTCGCTCACACCGGTGACCAGACCGTTTTCGTCCACGGTCACCAGAGAGGGATCGTCACTCTCCCATATGTAATTGGTCTCGCCTCCGCCGGTTATGAGGGAATCGGCGCTCAGCTGATAGCTGTCGCCGCTGAAAACGGAAATGTATTCGTCGCTGATGCCCATCTCCAGCACCTGAAAGCAGCCGCCGCTCACCGAGGTGAACAGTCCCAGCATCAGATTGACCAGCACCAGAGCCGCCGCAAGGGCGATGAATATAAAGGATTTTGAGCGGCGTTCAAGGGGGATACCGCTGCGGCTGACGCGCACGTTCATGCCGCGCGAGCCGTAATTATCCTGCGCCATTTACCGAGCCTCCTTATGCAGGAATCCGCCTGTACACGCCGAAAATCGGCTATACCAAGCTGATTTTATTATATCCGAAAACGTCGGCGTGTCAACCGAATATACTGTGAACAAAAAAGGCCGCCGCAGGCAATGTGCGGCAGCCGATCCTGTTGTTTATCCGATGCGTCCGTCCATCGATCCGCGCCGCTTACAGCTTGCGCGAACGGGGAGGGAAGCAATGGGGGCGCGCTCCGCCCATGGGACCGTGGCGGAAATCGTGCATATGGTGGTGATGATGGTGATGGTGGGGCGGCATGAAATCGTCACCGTCGCCGCAGTCCTCGCCGTCCTCTTTTGCGATGGCCTGCAGATGCTCGCCCAGACGCTCGCACAGGGCGCAGAACTGTTCGGCTTCCTCGTCGGTGAAGCAGGCACAGGTGCGTGCCCTGCGCTGCTCGTGCTCGGCTTTCATCTTATCCGCCTGCTCTCTGCCCTTGTCCGTGAGGGATACACGGGAGACGCGTCGGTCGTTTTCGTCGGGGGCGCGGCAGACAAGACCCTCGCTCTCCAGACGGCTGAGCAGCTCGGTCAGGGAGGAAGGACGGATATCCAGCAGCTCGGCAAGCTCACGGGAGGAGACATTGTCATTCTCTGCCAGCACCAGAAGCGGGCGGTCCATGCCCGGATGGAAGCCCTCACCCGGCTTGGGTGGACGGCGGCGCATGGAGCGCATGAGCTTCATCACGGCAAAGATCACGTCGGGGCGGCTGTTTTCGGTTTTGTTCATGCTGTTGTTTTCCATAAGTTACATCATTCTCCTTTCCCGGAGGGCGGTATCCCGGAGCTGCGGCTGACACGGCGGAGCGTCCGATTCAGGCGGTGGACACTTCATTGTGCGCCTGCAGCCCACGGCGATACGGCTGCGATCCACAAAGCAGGACACCCTCGCCCGTCGGCGGAATGTACCTGCGCGATGATTAGTTCGGTACCGAAGCAACTACATTATACTTCGGTACCGAACTATTGTCAAGTGGTTTCTGTAAAAAATATCGCGGATGCGGCAGAACGCAAAAAACGCCCGTCGGCGGAGGCTTCTGTCCGCTGACGGGCGCGTATTTATTCCGCAGATACTATCCAAGCACTATGGCGTCGATCCGGTCAAGGCGCGAGACGGTGTAGGTGGGCCGAAGCTCGCCTGCGTCCTTGCCGTGGGGGTTGAACCAGCACACGTCCAGCCCTGCGGCGATGCTGCCGGCGATGTCGCTGGTGAGGGAATCGCCCACCACGAGGATGTCGCGCTTATCCACATTGCCCAGCCGCGCCAGCACCTTTTCGAAATACTCCGGCTGGGGCTTGCGGCAGCCCAGCTCCTGAGAGATGAACAGCTCCTCGAAGCAGTCTCTGATCGTCGCGCGGCTCATGCGGTCACGCTGGACGGCGGCGATGCCGTTGGTGACGATGAACATACGGCAGCGGTCCTTCAGCCGGAAGCACAGCTCCTCCGCCCCCTCCACCATCACAGCGAAGGAGCCGAGGTTTGCCTGATAGACATCGCGCCACTCCTCGGGCGTGCCGATGTGCTGCAGGTTCATGTCGGCGGTGAAGTCGATGAACCTGCCCACGGACAGCTGATCCATGGTCGCCTCACCCTTTTCGAAGCGGTCCCACCAGCGGCGGTTGCTGCGCTCGTATATCTCAAAAGCCTCGGGGATATCCTCGCCGGTCATCTGCCGCACGGTCGTTGCCACCGCCAGGCGGCAGGCGCGCTGAAAGTCGAACAGGGTGTCGTCCGCGTCAAAGAGCACATGGGTGTACGCCATGTTCTGCACCATCCTTTTGCTTGATTTCATGTATGATAAACGATAGCGGCGCGGCTGTCAAGGGTGCTACATCACCACGCCCAGCATGAGCATCTCCTCGATGCGCTCGTAGATGGGGTCGAGCTGCTCGGCAGGCAGAGGATTTCTCCCTTTGCCCATCTCCACGGTGAAGCCGGGACGTCCGAAACGCTCGATGAACCAATCCTTGAAGCCGCCGTGGGAAGCGATGGAGGAGGGCGTTTTCAGCTCGTAGCCGCTCGCCATGGCAAGCACGCGCGCCATCAGCTCGGCGGCATGGGGCGTGTTGTCGCCGTACTTCCAGTATATCTCCTCCCCCTGGGAATGGAGCGCCAGCACAAGGCGCAGATCCATACGCTCGCACAGCGCGGTGAGCGCCTGAGTCTCCGGCTCGCTGGCAGGGGCACTGCCGCCGTAGCGCCGCGGAGAGGGTCCGTCGATGCCCTGTGACTGCTCCAGCTGACGGACGATGTGCCAGCCTGCGTCGAAGTTGTGGTTGATGTCCACACCGCGCGCGTTGGCGTTCCACGAGGAAAGGTCGCCGCCGCTGACGCGCAGCACCTCGTCGGCAAGGTCGCCTGCCGACTGCGCGCCGCTGAGGGCTATCTCCACGCCGTCGGGGTTGACGCAGGGAACGATTATCAGCCCGCGCCCCAGCAGTGCCCGTCGGCAGTCGATGCCCGCGATGGAGCCGCCTGTATCCAGCGCCTGACACAGCCGCTCGGCAAAGCGCAGCAGCACCAGCGCCGTCAGCCACTCCTGGGCGTGAAAGGCGCCTGCGTACAGCACCGCTTCCTCTCCCCCTCCCAGCTTCAGTCCCCACAGACTTCGTCCCAGCACGCTCTTTCCCACCTCGAAGCGGCTCAGAAAGGGGTATCGGCGGCACAGGCGGTCGATGTAGCCGCCGCGTGTGCGTTCAGTGGGCAGGGAGGGCAAAATTACTCTATCCAAACCTATCACCTCGGTGTATAATATGAATGACCTCACCATTATAACACACCCCACGCAAAAGAGACAGCTTTGCGGAAAGGAGACAGCTATGAACCGCAGTGACGTTGCCGACATGACCGAGCGCACCCTGAAAGAAAACGAGGTGTTCCGCGGAAGGATATTCACCGCCTACGACGACGAGATCGAGGTGCCCGGAGGAGGACATTCACGCAGGGAATACGTCAGCCATCGGGGCGGCGTGTGCTGCGCGGCTCTCAATGAGCGCGACGAGCTGGCTTTCGTCAGCCAGTACCGCTACGCCTATCGTCAGGTAGTCACCGAGCTGCCTGCCGGCAAGCTGGAGCCGGACGAGCTGCCCGAGGAAGCCATCCGCCGCGAAATAAAGGAAGAAATCGGCGCCGAGTGCTCCGGCTGGAGAGATATGGGCAGGCTCTACCCCACTCCCGGCTACTGCAACGAGGTCATTCATCTTTTCGCCTGCCGCATCGACTCCATCGGCGAGCAGTCCCCCGACGAGGACGAGTGTCTGGAGGTGGAGTACATCCACATCGACAGGGCAGTGGAGATGGTCATGGCAGGACAGCTGCCCGATTCCAAGACGCAGGTGCTGGTGCTCAAGATCGCCGAGCTGCTGCGTCGGGGCGAGTTCTGAGAACAGACGAACATTGTCGGGCAGCAGCGTATACATCCGGACGCGCGGTCGTGTGTTCGGATTTATGCGGCGCTGCCTTAATAATTCCCCTTTCCGTCACATATAAGTGTACGGAAAAAGATCGCCGCGCCCCCGACGCGGTGTGGGGAGGAATGAGCAATGAACAGATATCAGCCGGAGGGCAGGCTGCTGGATACGCCTGAAAACCTGCGGCACATGAAAGACATCCGCTCGCTGGAGCAGGCAGCGGAAAACGGAACGATCCTTGAGGCGCGCGCCATTCTCTGCGACAGTCAGCACAACATGGTGGTGGATCTGGGGTGCATGAAGGGCATCATCCGCCGCGAGGAGGGCGCACGGGGCATCGCCGAGGGCACGGTGCGAGACATCGCCCTTATTTCCCGTGTGGGCAAGCCCGTGAGCTTTGTGGTGCGCGAGGTGACCGCCGACCGCACCGGCCGCCCGTACGCGCTGCTGTCACGCAGGGCGGTGCAGGACCGCTGCGCCGCCGAACAGCTTGCCGCGCTGCGTCCCGGGGACGTCATCAGCGCGCGCGTGACCCATCTTGAACCCTTCGGTGCCTTTGTGGACATCGGCGCAGGGCTGCCGTCCATGATAAGCATCGACGCCATTTCGGTGTCCCGTATCTGCCATCCCCGTGACCGTTTCAGCGTGGACATGGATATCATGGCGGTGGTGCGCTCGGTGGACGGCGACGGACGCATCGTGCTGTCTCATCGGGAGCTGCTGGGCACATGGGCGCAGAACGCCGCGCGATTCCGCCCGGGGGAGACGGTCGCCGGAACGGTGCGTTCGGTGGAAAGCTACGGCATATTCGTGGAGCTGGCACCCAATCTCGCCGGTCTTGCCGAGTACCGGGAGGGCGTTGCGGTGGGCAGCGGAGCCAGCGTATTCATCAAGAGCATCATCCCCGAGCGCATGAAGGTCAAGCTAGTGCTGGTGGATACCTTCCGCGCCGCGCCGCAGCCATCCGTCCCGGAATATTTCTTCCGCGGGGAGCACATGGACCGCTTTGTCTATTCGCCGCCCTCCTGCGGCAGGATCATCGAAACGGTCTTTGGCTGACGCAAAACAGGATATTTATGAAAAACAGGCCGCGTCGGGTGTGTGTTAACAATATGTTTGTTGACATGATACCCGGCGCGGCGGTATTATATAATGTGTTTTTCTGCGAGATAAGCGGTATGACTCAGACTAAAACGGTTGCCAAACACCGCTGCCCGTGGTAAAATATAATGATTGGAAATTCTGCGGCAGTATCCCTGCCGACCCCATAATAATATCAAATTCAGGAAATCAAGTGCGGACCCCGACGGACGGGTCCGGAACGGGAGGAACAACGATGAAAACTTCCATCAAGAGAACCGTATGTGTGATCATGGCACTGGTGCTGCTGTGCTGCTCGCTGCCCCTGACGGCGTGGGCGGAGTCCACCGACACCACCGCGCCCACCACCGCGCCCACCACCTCAACCACCGCCGCCCCTGCCACCGTCAAGCTGGATCAGCTGCGCGTCATGGGCAGCAACGGCAAGGTGTATCTCGCCACCCCCAACCTGAGTGACAGCGCCAACGCCTATTCCTTTGCCGTGCCCAACTGGATGGAGACCGTCACCATCACCTTCATCGGCAAGGAGGGCATCGCCGCCACCTGCAGCAACGGACAGGCTGTCATCGCCGCCGGAACCAACTATTCGGTGAGCATGGATCTGACCGCCGACAAGCAGACCGTCACCCTCAGTCTGAAAAAAGACGGTATAACCCGCAGCATCGACATCACCGTCAACCGTCGCCAGATCGACTGCTACATCGAGGACATCATGCTCTACAGCGGCGACAACGAGATCAATCCCACCGGCACCATAGATGAGGGCAAGATGTCCTTCACCCTGCCCTCCGGCTCTCTCAACGGCATCACCCTGCGCGTCAAGCCCCGTCACGAGGGCACCGTCACCATCTCCAACGTCACCAGTAAGCAGGACGGCGAGGTGGTCACCGATGCCGAGAAGATCCAGCTCAAGCTCAACAAGTATTCCACCTACTACCCCACCGACCTGTGCGACACCACCTCCTTTGACAAGCTGGTGGAAGGCACCAACAGATACTACATCGAGGTCAAGGCAGGCAACGTCACCCGAACCTGCGACGTGACCGTCATCGTGGGTGATCCCAACGCAAACGCCCCCACCACGACCACTACCACCACAACCACCGCCGCTCCCACTGTTCCCACCGAGACCGCACCCACCACTCTGCCCTCAACCCAGCAGACCATCCCCGGCACTCCCAGCGGAGGCGGCTCCACCAGCATGCTCAGCAGCATCCCCCCTGTGCTGTGGATACTCATTGGCATCATCGCCCTTGTGGTCATCGGCTCCTGCATCTTCATGATCGTCAACATGAACTCCGGCAACCGCCGCCGCGGAGGCTACAACGACTACGATTACGACTATGATTACGGTCCCCAGCGTCCCAGACGCCGCCGCAATCTCACCGAGTATCTGGACGACGAATACGACGATTATGACCGTGCGCCCAGACGCGGCGGACGCTACGATGATTACGACGATTACGACGACTATTCTCCCCGTCGCGGCGGTCGCTACGACAGCTACGACGAATACGACGATTACGATCCTCCCAGACGCAGCAGCCGCTTTGAGGATTACGACGACTACGACGACGGCTACGGCGGATATTGATGAAGGACATCCGCACGGGCGACCGTCTGGTGGTCAGAAAGCCCCATCCCTGCTCCTCGGACACCTTTCTTGTGCTGCGCACCGGCATGGACGTGCGTCTGCGCTGCGAGGGCTGCGGACACGAGATCATGATACCCCGCGCGAAAGCGGACAAAATGATAAAAACGATCATCCGAAAGGAAACCGACTGATATGTTTGACCGACTGGCTGTTGCCGAACAGCGATTCAACGAGCTGAACGAAAAGGCGTGCGATATGGCAGTCATCTCCGATCCGGCGCAGTACCGCGACGTGATGAAGGAGATCAAGCAGCTCACTCCGCTGGTGGAGACCTATCGCGAGTATTCCGCCGCAAAAAAGGCCGAGGCAGACGCAAGGGAAATGCTGGATGCCGGCGGTCTTGACGAGGAACTGCGCGAGCTGGCTCAGATCGAGCTGGAGGAATCCAGGGCGCGCATCGAGGAGCTGAGCGAACAGCTCAAGATCCTGCTTCTGCCCCGTGACCCCAACGACGACCGCAACGTCATCATCGAGATTCGCGGCGGTGCCGGCGGCGACGAGGCGGCGCTGTTCTCCGCCGTGCTTACCCGTATGTACACCATGTACGCCGAGTCTCAGGGCTGGAAGACCGAGATCATCAGCGCCAGCGAGACCGAGCTGGGCGGCTACAAGGAAGTCAGCTTCATGGTCAACGGCGACGGTGCATATTCCCGTCTCAAGTTCGAGAGCGGCGTGCACCGCGTACAGCGCGTGCCCGAGACCGAGTCCCAGGGACGCATCCACACCTCCACCGTCACCGTGGCGGTGCTGCCCGAGGCAGAAGATGTGGAGATCGAGCTCAACATGACCGACCTGAAGATCGACACCTATCGTTCCAGCGGCGCAGGCGGTCAGCACGTCAACACCACCGACTCCGCCGTGCGCATCACCCATCTGCCTACCGGTCTGGTGGTGGAATGTCAGGACGAGCGCAGTCAGATAAAGAACCGCGACAAGGCAATGCGCGTGCTCAAGGCACGTCTGCTGGATGCCGAGCGTCAGCGTCAGTCGGACGCCATCGCCGCCGACCGCAAGGCGCAGGTGGGCACCGGCGACCGCTCGGAGCGTATCCGCACCTACAACTATCCTCAGGGCAGAGTGACCGACCATCGCATCGGTCTGACCCTGTACAAGCTGGAAGCCGTGCTCAACGGCGACCTTGACGAGCTGGTGGACGGTCTGATCACCGCCGATCGCGCCCGTCTGCTGGAGGAGTCAATGAATAATCAGTAAGCTCACATATTTATCCGGCTCCCCCGCAGCGGCAGCCTGCGCCGGTCAATGTCTTGCTCCCCCAGCCAGCGTCCTCATTTTTCCCGAAAGGAAATCCCCATGAACGATTTTGCATCCATCCCCGTTCTGCAGACCATCGAGCAGCGCATCAGTGTGCGGAAGTTCACCGATCAGCCGGTGAGCGACGAGCAGGTGCGCCTGCTGCTCAACGCGGCCTTCTGCGCTCCCAGCGCCTGCAACAGGCGTCCGTGGGAGTTCGTGGTGGTGCGCGATCGGGAGATCCTTGAAAAATTCGCGGCAAAGTTCCGCTTCCAGAAGATGATGACCGAAGCTGCCCTCGCCATTGTTGTGTGCGAGGACACCCAACGCTCCCTTGACCACGATCTGTCGGTCAACGACTGCTCGGCGGCTGTGCAGAACATTCTCCTTGCCGCTCACGCCATGGGTCTGGGCACCTGCTGGTGCGGTCTGCGTCCCGACGGAGTTGCGCGCAGGACGAGAGAATGGCTGAACGCCCCGGAAAACATTCTGCCCATCGCTACCATCGCCGTGGGATATCCTGCGGAAAGCCGCGAACATAAGGATCGCTACGAGCCCGAACGGGTGCATTTTGACCGCTGGGGCAGCCGATAGATCAGGAGTATTACCATGCAGGATAAATTCCTTTGCGTTCTGGCAGGCTATGACGACCAGACGGAAGCCCGTCTTGCCGCCCTGCAGAACACACTTTACGAAGCCGGATTCAGCGGCTCACAGACCAGAAACATCCCCATGCATATAACCGCAGGCACATTCCCTGTGGAGGAGGAAGAACGAGCCGCCGCTCTGGTGCGCAGCGTTGCCGCCGCCACTCAGCCCTTTGAGGTCTCTCTGAGTCACATCGGATTGTTCGCCGGTTCAAGGGTGCTGTTTGTGGCTCCCGACGGCAAGCGCGAGCTGTTTGAGCTTCGTGAGCATTTCGGCGCATCCCACGGCTGGGTGCCCCACACCACCATGCTCATCGATCAGCCTGAGACGGTGTACAGGGCGCTGCCCGTGCTGATGGACGCCTTCGCGCCCTCATGCGGAACGATCACCCACCTGCATCTGTACGAATTCTTCCCGTCGCGGCACATACTGACGGTGGCTCTGGGCGAGGCTCAGGACACCTGACAAGAGGAGAAACGATGAAAAATACCCCGAAGAAAAAAAGAAACATCTCCCGCCTGCTGGCGCGCTGCATCGCCGCGCTGCTGGCGGTGGTCATGATAACCGGCACACTGACCGCCTGCTCCGAGGATACCGGCGGCGTGGGCTATAAATTCAGCTTTTCCCTCACTGCCAATCCCCGTAACCTTGACCCCCAGATGGCAACCGACAACAATTCTCTGATGGTCATCCGCAATATGTACGAGGGTCTGATGCGCAGTGATTCCTCCGGCGACCTCATCCCCGGTGTTGCCGAAAGCTACGAGGTCAACGCCGAATTCGATGAATATATCTTCTATCTGCGCGAGGATGCCAGATGGTCCAACGGCGACCCCGTCACCGCATTTGACTTTGAATTCGCGTGGCGCAGAGCCCTTGATCCGGGCACCAACTCCGACACCTGCCTCGCTCTCTACTGTATCCAGAACGCCGAAGCCATCAACAAAGGCGAGGTCAGCGCGCAGGAGCTGGGCGTCACGGTCATCGACGAGCACACCCTCAAGGTGATGCTGGAATACCCCTACGCCGAGTTTCCTCTGCAGACCACTCAGGCGGTATATATGCCCTGCAATCAGACGTTCTTTGAGAGCACCAGCGGACACTACGGCCTTGACGACGACTACGTCATCAGCAACGGTCCCTTCTGCTTCTATCAGAACGCTGCGTTCCTTGAGTCCACGGCAACCTCGTGGAACCACGACAACTATGTGCGAATGATCCGCAACGAATATTACCGCGGTGAGCAGACCTGTCTGCCTGCCGTTCTCTATCTGGGCATCCGTAACCGCAAGTCGGTATACTACGAGCTGCTGGTGGAGGAGGTCGTGGAGGCTGCCAAGATCGAATCCCAGTACGTTGACCGTCTGGAGGACGAGGGCTATCTGACCTACACCTACACCGACTGCACATGGGGACTGATATTCAACACCTCCGCCAACGGCTTTGACGATGCCTATGTGCGTCAGGCGTTTGCCATGTGCGCCGACACCGCTCTCTACGAAAGCGAGCTGGCAGACAACACCGAGGTTGCCTACGACATCATCCCTCCCGTCACCAAGCTGAACGGTATGCTCTACCGCGAGCTGGCTGGCAGCGGCATGAAGCTCAAGGCAGATCCCTCCTCCGCCTACAGCCTGCTCAAGAAGGGCTATGCCAATCAGGGACGCACCAATCTGCCCACCATCACGGTCATCTGCCCCAACGACGAGAACGTGGTGCGCCTGATGCAGAATCTGGTGCAGTCCTGGCGTGACAATCTGCTCATCTACGTCAACCTTGAGCCTCTGAGCGAGGATACGCTGAACAACCGCGTGGACATCGGCGACTATCAGATCGCCCTGTGGTGCCTCGCACCCAGCAAGGACGGTCCTCTGGAGTGCCTCAAGAAGTTCGACTCGGAGAATTATTACAACCCTGCCCGGCTCAAGAGTCCGGCATTCGACAAGCTCATCGACCTTTCCGCCGCCAAGACCAACACCGAGGACATCCTCGCGCCGCTGGTCGCCGCGGAGAAGTATCTGAACAACATGGCGATCTTCTATCCCATGTTCTACGAAACCACCTACTACGCCACTTGGAACACCGTGGACGGCATCTATTTCTCTCCCTTTGACGGTACGGCGGACTTCATCAACGCCACCTGTACGGAGTAATTGGCGCGATTATTACGGAGAGTATTGGGAATATGGAAGAAAAATCGAAAATCAGACACCTATGGATTCCCGTGGCGGTGCTGACGGCAGCTGTCCCCGGGCTTGTTGCCCTCAATCTGCTTGCAGTCAGTTTTTCGCCGTGGATCATGGTGCTCACCGTCTCGCTTCTCATCGCCGCCTGTGTTCTGTATGTGCTTCGCAGCGGTGCAGGGAGATGGGCAAAGACCCTCCTGTCCGCAGTGTCGGCGGTAATGATCGTCCTCGGACTGTTTGCCGCTTACTGCGTACCATACTGGAGCAGTATGGCTCTGCGCGACGACCGGGATCATTCCCGAGGCTACGACGCTGTGCTCACCCTTGAGGAAGCACAGGAGGACATGGCTCAGATGCGTTCCATCGTCAGCCGCTGCCACCCTGCGTTCATCGACGAGGTGCCTGCCCCGTTCGACGGAGCTTACGATGCCGCCCTTGAGCGGCTGGCGCAGGACGGAATGATCACCGTTAACGACCTGCGCCGTGAGATTCAGCGCACCCTTTCGGTGCTGGGCGACGGGCACACCAGCGCCTATCCCCACTACGACGGTCAGCGCTATCTGAAAACCATCGCCGGACACAAGGCTGAGGGGCGGTCTCTCCACGCCATAAACGGCATGACCGCCAAGGAGCTTTTCGAGGAGCGGCGCGAACTATTCTGTTATGAGGCGGACAGCTGGGGCGTGCTCGGTCTGCGTGACAATCTCAGCACCATCTCGGGGCTGGATTTTCTCGGCATCGATCCCGAGGGCGTTGAGTACACATGGGTCGGCGCGGACGGCGAATACGTCACCGACACCCACACCGCCGCCGATTTCCTGCCGCTGGATGAATACACCGCGTACAACGCACAGTACAGCACCGGCAACGGGCAGACCGACAGCTTCGTGCGGTACGAGATCGACGCGGAGAACGACCTTGCCGTTCTTACCCTGACTGCCTGTCAGTACGACGACGAATACATAGCCTGCCTGAGGGATATGTTCACCGAGGTAAAGGCACTGGGCATCGGCAATGTGGCGGTCGACCTGCGGGGCAACGGTGGAGGAAACTCGCTTGTTGCCAACGAGTTCATCCGCTATCTGCCCGTGGACACATACTGTGTGGACGGCTATATTCATCGTCTGGGCTGCTTCATGCTGGATTTTACCGGCGACAAATACACGGTGATCGAGAACCGGAGATACACCGATCTTGCCTTTGACGGGAACCTGTATCTGCTGACCGACAGCGGCAGCTTTTCTTCCGCCATGCTCTTTGCGGCATACATAAAGGATAACGGTCTGGGCACCCTCATCGGCGAGCCTCCGGGAAACGATCCCAACGGCTTCGGCGACATTGCCGAATTCCGACTGAGCAATTCCCGACTGTACATGAGCGTCTCCACCAAGCAGTTCTTCCGCCCCGACCGCGAGTGCACCGACCGGCTGGTGATGCCCGACGTGGAGTGCGGCGGCACGGAGGCGATGGAGAGGCTGCCGGAGCTTCTGGCGGCGGAATGACCGCTGACACCGCATAAATCCTGTTTTTCTTGACATCAGCGCATCAAAGCGTTATGATATATCAGAATCGTTAGTATTTTGACAAAGATCAGTATATTGGTAAAGGAAGGATAAGTTATGAATCCCACCGATAAGACAATGGACAAGATCATAGCCCTGTGTAAAAACAGAGGCTTCATCTTCCCCGGCAGCGAGATCTACGGCGGTCTTGCCAACACCTGGGACTACGGTCCTCTGGGTGCCCGTCTGAAGAACAACGTCAAGGATACCTGGAGAAAGCGTTTCATCCAGGAGCGTCACAACAGCTACGAGGTCGACGCCGACATCCTGATGAACCCCCGTGTATGGGAAGCCAGCGGCCACGTTGCCAGCTTCTCCGATCCTCTGCTGGACTGCAAGGAATGCAAGATGCGCCACCGCGCCGACAACCTCATCGATGACTTCGATCCCAACGCTCACGCTGACGGCATGACCAAGGAAGAAATGTTCGAGTTCATCAAGGCACATTCCATTCCCTGCCCCCATTGCGGCAAGCACAACTTCACCGGCATCCGTGAGTTCAACCTCATGTTCGCCACCGAGCGCGGCGTCACCGAGGGCAAGAAGACCACCATCTACCTCCGTCCGGAGAACGCTCAGGGCGAGTACGTCAACTTCCTGAACGTGCAGCGCACCATGCGCGCCAAGCTGCCCTTCTCCATCGGTCAGATCGGTAAGGCTTTCCGCAACGAGATCACCCCGGGCAACTTCACCTTCCGCACCATCGAGTTCGAACAGATGGAGTTCCAGACCTTCTGCAAGGAAGGCACCGACACCGATCTGTACGAATACTTCAAGGAGTACGGCAGAAAGTACTACGAGGATCTGGGCATCGCTCCCGATCATCTGAGATATCACGACCACGAAAAGCTGGCTCACTACGCCAAGGCTGCCTGCGACATCGAATTCCTGTTCCCCACTCTGGGCTGGGGCGAGATCAACGGCACCCACAACCGCACCGACTTTGACCTGACCAGACATCAGGAATACAGCGGTCAGAAGATGGATTATCTCGATCCCGTCACCAACGAGAAGTTCATCCCCTACATCATCGAGTCCACCTACGGCCTTGACCGTACCGTCCTTGCGCTGCTGTGCGAGGCATACGACGAGGAGGTCGTGGACGCCGAGAAGGGCGACGTGCGCGTGGTCCTGCATCTGAGCCCCGTTGTGGCTCCCTACAAGGCTGCGGTTCTGCCTCTGTCCAAGAAGCTGTCCGAGGGCGCAATGGCCATCCGCGACCAGCTGAGCAAGTATTTCATGACCGACTTTGACGAGACCGGTTCCATCGGCAAGCGCTACCGCCGTCAGGACGAGGTCGGTACTCCCTTCTGCATCACCTACGACTTCGAGTCGGAGACCGACGGCTGCGTCACCGTCCGTGACCGCGATACCATGGAGCAGGTTCGTATGCCCATCGCCGATCTGGCTTCCTACATCGAAGATCGAATCAAGTTCTGATTTTTCTGAAATAATGAACGGCACTGCTTCGGGAAATTCCCGTTGCAGTGCCGTTTTTGCTTATTCTTCTGTCGGTGTTTCCTTCTCCTGCCGCGCCTGCAGCCGCTCGGCGATAAGGCTGTCAAGGCGAGTGAAGTTCTTCATATTGGAGGTAAACCGCAACAGCTCATTTTTATCCGCATCGTAACAAACTATCTCGGATAATACCGCACTCTTGCCGCCGGTTGCGCAGTAACCTGCCACGCCATAGGTCGGCGTGGAATCATCAGCGCGGTTAAAGGTCAGCTTCTTTGCGATATCGTCAAGCGAAACGGTGCGCTTTTTCTTCCAGCGCGGATAATACATCACGTTATCCCCGTCGACTTTTACGCAGGGACGCAATCCGCAGTACACGGAAAATATTCCCAGAGCAGCAAACAGCGCGAATCCTCCGATAAGCAGCGGAAAGGTTCCATCCTCAGTGACCTCCGGCGCAGTGATCTGCAGCACGGTCACGCCGGCGATACCGGCAAGACCGATGAGCGCGAGGATTATGCCAAGTGTCACATTGGGCTGCTTTTTGCTTACGGTGAATTTCATTATTTCTTCCCCTCTCATTTCGACATTTTCGTGTCAATTATACTGCTCCACAAAGATCAAGTCAATAGATTCCACGCAGCGCAGGTTGTCACGGTGACGCGGATGGTGTATGATATGCTCACAGATATCCGCAGAGGAGGAATTATGATGGACACCTACATCACCGGCGCAGTGATCCGCAGACTGCGCGAGGAGTGCGGTCTTACCCAGACCGAGCTGGGGGAACGCATAGGCGTGAGCTGCAAGACCGTTTCCAAATGGGAGACCGCCAAGGGTCTGCCCGATATTACGCTCATCGAGCCGCTGGCTGCCGCTCTGGGCGTATCGGTGCTGGAGCTGATGTCCGGCAGCACGGTGACCAACCGCAACACCTCCTCCAATCTGCTGCGCTCGGGCTTTTACGTCTGTCCGCTGTGCGGCAACGTGATACACTCCATGGGCGAGGCGGTAGTGTGCTGCTGCGGCATCACTCTGCCCCGTCTGGAAGCCGAGGAGATAAGCGAGGGGCACGAGGTGGAGATAGAGCAGGTGGAGGACGAGCACTTCATTACCGTCCGCCACGACATGACCAAGAGCCACTACATTTCCTTCATCGCCCTTGTGACCACCGATCGTATGCAGCTGGTGAAGCTCTATCCCGAGGGCAACGCAGAAACCCGTCTGCCGCGATGCAGACGAGGCACGCTGTACATCTTCTGCAACCGCCACGGACTGATGAAAATGAGATTCCCGAAATAAAAAAATATCAGGTCTGCCGCTGAGTTTGTTCTGCGGCAGACCTGTTGTTTTATACTATGAGCTGTGTGCGATGCATTTTCATCGTCACGCGCCGGCGGTATCTGCACCCTCCGGCTTGCGTTCCTCGAGGCTGCTGTTGACGAAGATGACGTGGCAGGCGGCGGTGAGCACGCTGCGGATGAGGGTCTTTTCACCGGTGTTGGTCACGCCGATGTTGTCCAGCTTATCCTTCTGTCCGCTGATGTAGCGCAGGATGTTGTCCAGCTCAGAACGGAAGTATTCGTAGGCGGTACGGGGGTCGTAGATGGCGCGCTGCATCTGCAGCAGGCGGATGATCGCCTCCATGGACACCACGTTCTTTGCCACGCTGACGAAAAACAGATAGCCTATCTGCTCGGCACGGTACTGCTTTCTCACCGGAGGATCGATAACGCCCTTCTTGACGTAGTTGCTGATCATGGAGATGGTCAGCTCGGTGCAGCCAAGGGGCATCATGCAGCTGTTTATGAACCTGGCGACCTGTTCCAGATACAGCCCCATATCGGGAAGCTCGCTGTAGGGCGGCAGGCTGAAATCATTTACCTTTTTTGCAAAGGCGGCTTTGATATTCTTTTCCATGACTGTATTTTATCACGTTTGGTCAATATCTGTCAACAGGCTTTTTATTTCCTCTTGACAAGCTTTTGAATAACTGATATACTGTAAGCAACGGTTTTTTGATAACCGATTGCGTGCGTCGCTTGCATCGAACCAAAGCCGATGCGCATCAATTCTTATCACGAGGTATTAGCCATGATAAAGCTGTTAGTCGATTCTTCCGCCGATCTTTCCGCCGAAGCCCTTGCTCGGATGGGTGCCGTCTCTGTTCCTCTGGGTGTCACCATTCAGGGCGGCGATTATCTGGACGGCGTCGATCTGAGCCGTGACCGCTTCTATGAAATGCTGACCGACGCGTCCGAGTTTCCCAAGACCACCATGCCCTCCCCTGCAGCATTCGTCGAGCATTTTGAGCGCGCAAAAAACAGCGGCGACCAGCTTATCTGCATACTGCTGTCCTCCGCGCTGAGCGGAACCTATCAGAGTGCCGTCACCGCAAAGGCCATGGTGGACTACGACGGCATTTTCATCGTGGATTCCCTTGCCGCTGCCAGCTGCATCCGTATCCTCGCCGAGCACGCAGAGCGCCTCATCACCGACGGGCACACTGCCGGGGAGATCGTGCTGAGCCTTGAGCAGCTCAAGGGACGTGTGCACGTTTATGCGGCGCTGGACACCCTTGAGTATCTCTACAAGGGCGGTCGCCTGAGCCGCGCCGCCGCTGCCGTGGGCACCATCGCCAACCTCAAGCCCATTGTCACCTTTGACGGGAACGGCTCGGTGGTGGTGTGCAAGAAATCTCTCTCCAGAGCACGGGCACGAACCGATCTGATGGAGATCATCAGGTCAAAGAACATCGACCCTGCCTTCCCTGTTTATTCCCTCTACACCAGCGGCACGGAGAACGTGGAGTATCTGGAGCAGCAGATCGCTGACGCAGGTATCAATCTCACCGAGCGTACCCAGATCGGCCCTGCCATCGGATCCCACGTGGGGCCCGGCGTGTACGGACTGTTCATCGTGGAGCGCGAGAGCTGACCCTTCTGATTTTTCCTCTTAACATAAATCCCCTCCATCCCATCCAAAGAAAGAACGCACACCGGTGGATTTCCGGCGTGCGCTCTTTCTGTTTATAGCAGATTATTCTGTGGTAACGTCACTTATTGAGGGAGAGATCTCTTTGAGATAGATTATATCGTTTTCCTTGCAGTAATCGATGATGGACTGCAGGTGTTCTTTGGTCTGAGCGTTTTCCAGCTTGTTCCACACCGTATCGGCGTGGGCGCGGTAGATTTCTGCATCATCAATATACAGTTCTGCCAGCAGACCCGAGCTTGAATAATTTTCATACTTCTTAGCCAGGAACTCGGTGTAAGCCACGAAGAAACAGCAGTCGCGGTACAGGATGGCAGTTTGGTCGCTGGAGTCGTCTGGCACTATCTCATTGAACTGCTGCTCGTAACTGACAAGAAAGTTGTAGTCCTCAAAGTCGCCTTCCATGTTGATGACATCCTCAATGATGAGGTCGAAGCTATCATTTCTTACGTCTCTGACAAGGGCATAGCACTGCGCATATTCCTGACGATAGGGCTGCTGCTCAAAGGGATTTCCTGAGGCATATTGTTCCTGACCGTCATTGGCTATCATTGATAAACACGACGATGAAAGCAGACAGCTCAGCACTGCGGCTACAATCATCGCCGCCCGGACGATGTGTTTTCCGACACTGTGTTCGTTGTTTTCCATTATTAATTTCTCCCCCTGCTGTTTGTTTCGCTTTGATTGTATCATATTTTTCCAATACAATCAACAGAGCCGCCGCAGATTGATTATTCTGCAGCGGCTCCATGCTCTTTATTTTCTCTTGTCCACTTCCGCCTTGGATTCGCAGTAGATGCAGCGGTAGGTGCGGGTCTCGCGGTCGGTGAGGCGGAAGACCTGCTTGAGGTCCTGCTCCACCGAGGTGATGCATCGGGGATTGCGGCAGCGGATGACATCGGTAATGGTCTCGGGAGGGGTGAGGTTGGTGTGCTTGACCGACTTGCCGTCGCGGATGACGTTGACGGTGACGCCCGGGTCGAGATAGGCAATGATGTCCATGTCGATATCGATGACCGAATCGATCTTGATGATGTCCTTTTTGCCCATCTTGGCGCTGCCGGCGTTCTTGATGACCGCCACGGAGCAGTCAAGGTCGCCCAGACCGAGGAAGTGATAGAGCTGCATGCCCTTGCCTGCCTCGATGTGGTCGATGACGATGCCGTTGGTGATAGGAGCGATAATCATATTCATTTTCCTCCCTTAAGCCAGCTCAAGGAGCTTGAGAATCAGCGCCATGCGGATGTACTTGCCGTTGAGTGCCTGAGTGAAATAGCAGGCACGGGGGTCGTCGTCCACCGACGCGGCGATCTCGTTGACACGGGGCAGCGGATGGAGCACGCACATATCGTCCTTGGCGGAAGTCATCTTCTCGGGGGTGAGGATGTAGCTGTCCTTGAGGCGGATGTAGTCAGCCTCGTTGAAGAAACGCTCGCGCTGCACACGGGTCATGTAGAGGATATCCAGCTCGGGCATGACGTCCATGAGCGATTCGGTCTCGATGAAGGTGACGTTGGGGTTGCCCTCCAGCTCACTGCGCAGGTAGCTGGGAATCTTCAGCTCCTCGGGGGAGATGAAGATGAACTTTGTGTTCTCGTAGCGCGCAAGGGCGTTGGCGAGGGAATGGACGGTGCGTCCGAACTTCAGGTCGCCGCAGAAGCCCACGGTCAGTCCGGAGAGGGTGTTCTTTTTGCGGCGGATGGTGATGAGGTCGGTGAGGGTCTGGGTGGGATGGTTGTGACCGCCGTCGCCTGCGTTGATGATGGGCACGCCCGACTTCATGGAAGCCACAAGCGGCGCACCCTCCTTGGGGTGGCGCATGGCGATGATGTCGGCATAGCCGCTGACCACGCGGACGGTGTCGGAAACGCTCTCGCCCTTGGAGGCAGACGAGCTGCTTGCCTCGGAGAAGCCCAGCACGTTGCCGCCCAGCTCCATCATCGCCGCCTCAAAGCTGAGACGGGTGCGGGTGGAGGGCTCGAAGAACAGGGTGGCAAGTTTTTTGCCGCGGCATTTGTCGGCGTATTTCGCCGGATGCTCTATGATATCCTCGCCAAGGTCGATAAGCTCGTCGATCTCGGCAGGAGTAAGATCAAGAATGTCGATCAGATGCTTCATCCTGTGACTATTCCTTTCGTGAATTTGCTGAGGTGATGATTCGGTCATCTATCCGACCGGAAACCAAAAGCCCCGTTCTGATAACGCGTATCAGACTGTTGCGCCGTAGACGGACAGGTAGTTTCTGATTCTCTCCACGTCCTCGGCGTTCTTGCCGCCCTCCTCGAGGTACTCGATGATGTCGTAGACATCCACGACGGAGTAGACGGGGAATCCGAATTCGTCGGCGATCTCCTGAATGGCACCCTTGTCGCCCTTGCCCTTTTCCTTGCGGTCAACCATGATGAAAGCGGCGGCAACCTTTGCGCCCTCGATGGTGGACAGGTTGTCGATGCTCTCGCGGATGGCGGTGCCGGCGGTGACGACGTCCTCGGTGATGACGATCTCCTCACCGGGAGTGGGAACATAACCGACGAAGATGCCGCCCTCGCCGTGATCCTTGGCTTCCTTGCGGTTGAAGAAGAAGGGCACGTTCAGGCCGTTCTTTGCCAGAGCCACGGAGACGGAAACGGCGATGGGAATACCCTTGTAGGCAGGACCGTAGAGGACGGTGGGCTTGCTGCCCAGCTTCTCGAAATATGCCTTGGCGTAGAATTCGCCCAGCTTGGCGATCTCCTCGCCGGTCTTGATCATGCCTGCGTTGACAAAATATGGGATCTTTCTGCCACTCTTGGCGGTGAAGTCACCAAACCTGAGAACGCCTGCGCTCTCAAGGAACTGAATAAATTCTCTCTTGTAGGTTTCCATTGTGATTATCCTTCCTTTCTGATTGTCTTGTTCGCTCTTTTGAATCCGTTGAGGGATACTCCCTCCACCGCTTCGCGGTCCTCCCTCCCTCAAAGAGGGAGTCTGTTATGTGCCCCTGCGCAAGGGGAGGTGGCGCGGCGCAGCCGTGTCGGAGGGGTCGAGGGGGCTTACGGGTCGTGGGATGCTTATTCTCGATGTGAGTTGCCCTTGTGCAAACCGGCGGCTTTTCAATCCCTCAGTCTGCTTCGCAGACAGCTCCCTTTACACAAGGGAGCCAAGATGGATTCGGGTCGCTCCGACCTGAAAGCAAAACCCGATGAATTTGTGGATCTTTTAGTCCACAAGCACTGCGACGTTTTGCGGTTCACGCCATGCGTGAATTCGGGTCGCTCCGACCCGAAAGCAAAACTCGATGAATTTGTGGACCTTTTAGTCGGCAAGCTCTGCGACGTTTTGCGGTTCACGCCATGCGTGAATTCGGGTCGCTCCGACCTGAAAGCAAAACCCGGTGAATTTGTGGATCTTTTAGTCCACAAGCACTGCGACGTTTTGCGGTTCACGCCATGCGTGAATTCGGGCCGCTCCGACCTGAAAGCAAAGCCCGGTGAATTTGTGGATCTTTTAGTCGGCAAGCTCTGCGACGTTTTGTGGTTCACGCCATGCGTGAATTCGGGTCGCTCCGACCTGAAAGCAAAGCCCGGTGAATTTGTGGATCTTTTAGTCGGCAAGCTCTGCGACGTTTTGTGGTTCACGCCATGCGTGAATTCGGGTCGCTCCGACCTGAAAGCAAAACCCGGTGAATTTGTGGATCTTTTAGTCCACAAACTCTGCGACGTTTTGCGGTTCACGCCATGCGTGAATTCGGGTCGCTCCGACCCGAAAGCAAAACTCGATGAATTTGTGGACCTTTTAGTCCACAAATTCTTTGATGCAGCGCTCGTAGGCAGCCACGGGATCCTCTGCCTGAGTGATGGGACGACCGACGACGATGTAGTCGGAGCCCAGCTCCTTGGCGCGGGCAGGGGTGGCGATGCGCTTCTGGTCGCCCACGTCGCCGTCGGCAAAGCGCACGCCGGGAGTGACGGTGAAGAAGCCTTCGCCGCAGCCTTCCTTGACGGTGCCTGCCTCAAGGGGAGAGCAGACCACGCCGTCCAGACCGGCGTCACGGGCATTGCGTGCGTAGCCCAGAACGACGTCCTTCATGGGCTTCTCGATGTACAGCTCCTCCCTGAGAGCGGTATCGTCGGTGGAGGTCAGCTGAGTGACGGCGATGAGCAGAGGACGGGTGCCGTCGGGACGGGTCAGTCCCTTGAGAGCGGCTTCCATCATGGCGCGTGCGCCGGCAGCGTGGAGGTTGCACATATCAACATCCAGAGCGGACAGGGATGCCATTGCCTTCATGACGGTGTTGGGGATGTCATGCAGCTTGAGGTCGAGGAAGATCTTGTGGCCTCTTGCCTTGATCTCGCGGACGATGTCCGGACCCTCGGCGTAGAACAGCTCCATGCCGATCTTGACAAAGGGCTTGCGTCCGGTGAACCTGTCAAGGAAGCTCAGGCACGCCTCCTTGGATGCAAAATCGCAGGCGATGATTACGTCTCTACCCATTAGTGTGCTCCTCCTATGATTTCGTTTATATCGCTCACGCCCAGCTTTTCCAGCTCGACGGGCAGGTCGTTGATGATGTCGCGGCAGGCGAAGGGGTTGTTGAGATTGGCGGCACCCACCTGTACTGCGGTGGCACCTGCCAGCATGATCTCGATGGCGTCACGGGCGGTGGTCACGCCGCCCATGCCGATGATGGGCAGGTTGACTGCCTCGTAGACCTCGTAGACCATTCTCACCGCCACGGGGAAGATTCCGGGACCGGAATAGCCGCCCTTTTTGTTGGCGAGGATGGGCTTGCGGCTGCGCAGGTCGATGCGCATACCCAGCAGGGTGTTTATAAGGCTGATGCCATCGGCACCTGCGTTCTCGCATGCCTTGGCTATCTCAGCGATGTTGGTGACGTTGGGGCTGAGCTTGATGTACACCGGCTTGGTGGTGACTTCCTTGACAGCTGCGGTGACCTCCGCGGCTGCGGAGGGGTCGGTGCCGAAGCTCATGCCGCCGCCGTGGACGTTGGGGCAGCTGATGTTGACCTCAAGGATGCCCACCTGCTCTGCCTTGTCCAGCTTTGCGCAGGCTTCGCGGTATTCCTCGACGGAAAAGCCGCTTATGTTGGCAACGAGGGGCTTGGAGAAATGCTCCGCAAGCCACGGCAGCTCCTCGGCGATGACAGCGTCCACGCCGGGATTCTGCAGACCCACGGAATTGAGCATTCCGGCAGGGCACTCGGCGATTCGGGGCGTCTGGTTGCCGAAACGGGGCTGGGCGGTGGTTCCCTTGAAGGAGATGGAACCGAGGATATTCAGGTCGTAAAGCCCGGCGAATTCTCTGCCGAAGCCGAAGGTGCCGCTGGCAGGAATGATGGGGTTATCCAGCTGCACTCCGCTGAGTGTGACTTTGGTGTTTACTGCCATATTATCTCCTCCCTGTCCATGACGGGGCCGTCCTTGCAGATGCGCTTGGCTCCGTTTTTGGTCATGCGGCTGCAGCCCATGCAGGCTCCGAAGCCGCACGCCATGCGCTCCTCAAAGCTGAGCTGAGCCGGTTTGTCGGTGGCCTCGCACAGTGCCCTGAGCATGGGGATGGGACCGCAGGCAAAGATGCCGTCGAAGTCGATGTCGGGCATGGCGGTAGTGACAAAGCCCTTGATGCCGGCGGTGCCGTCGGCGGTGGTTACGGTCACCGGCACGCCCAGTGCGGCGAACTCATCGGCGAGGAATACATCCTCCGCCGAGGCAAAGCCCAGCAGCACATGGGGCTGCTTTCCGGCGGCGATGAGCTCCTTTGCCAGCTTGTAGAGGGGCGGTGCGCCCACTCCGCCGCCCACCAGCAGGGGCTTCTTCCAGGGAACGGAAACGTCAAAGCCGTTGCCGAGGCAGGAGAGCAGGTCAAGCTCAGTGCCCACCGGCAGGGAGGTCATGTATTCGGTGCCCTGTCCCACTGCCTTGTAGATGAGGGTGAGACGCTCGGGGGTGTAGTCGCACACCGAGATGGGGCGGCGCAGGTAAAAGTCAGGCAGGGCGATGTTGACGAACTGACCGGGACGCTCGATTCCCGCGTCGCCGTCAACCAGCTCCATGCGCCAGATATCACGGGCGATACGCTCGTTTTTGTCTACGGTGAGTAATATCTGCTTCATTTATACTTCTCCGTATTGGTTATTTGGTTAAGCTAAGGTTAATTATCGTCCTGTCGGACGATACAGGGAACCCCCGCCGAGGGTTCCCTACGCTCAAACAGTCCACCGGACTGTTTGAGCTACCTTCCTGCGGCCGTCGCGCGATCGCGACGGATTATTGTCGATAGGAGTTTCGAACTCTGCGGAGTTCGACCAAAGGCTTTGCCTTTGGAAACTACAACCCTTTGAAAAGGGTTGACCCAAACTTTTGTATTTACGCTATCTGATCAATCCTGATCGATGGTAGAGATGCACAGGGTGGTTTCCTCGAGGACGTCCAGCAGGACGCGGACGGTATCGAGGGCGGTGAACATGGTCACGTTGTTCTCCACCGCGCAGCAGCGGATCTCGTAGCCGTCGGAGTAATGTCCGGCGGAACCGGGCTCACGGGTGTTGATGATATAGGTGACGTGACCCTGACGGATGGATTCCAGCATCTCGTCGCTGCCGTCGGAAATCTTTCTGCGCACTCTGGTGCGGATGCCGTGCTCCTTGAGAAACTTGGCGGTGCCGGCGGTGGCTTCGATGTTGAAGCCAAGGTTGTAGAAGCGGCGGATGAGGGGCAGAGCCTCAGGCTTGTCGCGGTCGGCAACGGTGACCAGCAGGGTGCCGTAGTTGACGAGGTTGGTGCCGGAAGCCTGCAGAGCCTTATACAGGGCGCGGGTCATGCTGCGGTCGTAGCCGATGACCTCGCCGGTGGACTTCATCTCAGGAGAGAGATAGGCGTCGATGCCGCGCAGCTTGGAGAAGGAGAAGGCAGGAGCCTTGACGTACCAGCGCTTGCGCTCCTCGGGATAGATGCCGAACAGACCCTGTTCCTTGAGGGACTTGCCCAGAATCGCCATGGTGCCGATGTCGGCAAGGGAGTAGCCGGTGGACTTGGAGATGAAGGGTACGGTTCTGGAGGAACGGGGGTTGACCTCGATGACATAGACGTCGTCGTTCTTATCCACGATGAACTGGATGTTGAACAGGCCGAGGATGCCGATGCCAAGACCCAGCTTCTTGGTGTACTCAAGGATCTTTCCGCGTGCGCGGTCGGAGGCGCTGAAGGTGGGATAGACGCTGATGGAGTCACCGGAGTGGATACCGGTGCGCTCGACGTGCTCCATGATGCCGGGGACGAATACGTCCACGCCGTCGCATACCGCGTCGACCTCCAGCTCCTTGCCTTCGATATACTTATCCACCAGAACGGGCTTGTCCTCGTCCACCTCAACAGCCTCGCGCAGGTAGGTGCGCAGGGCTTCCTCGTTGGCGACGATCTGCATGGCGCGTCCGCCCAGAACGTAGCTGGGACGAACCAGCACGGGATAACCGATCTCGGAGGCTGCCTTGACGCCGTCCTCGATGTTGGTGACGGCAGTGCCCTTGGGCTGGGGGATGTTCAGCTCGCGCATGATGCGCTCGAAGGATTCGCGGTTCTCGGCGCGCTCGATAGCTTCCACGCCGGTGCCGATGAGCCTGACGCCGCGGCGGTCGAGGTCGTCGGCGAGGTTGATGGCGGTCTGTCCGCCCAGAGATGCGATGACGCCCTCGGGCTTCTCAAGCTCCACGATGTTCATTACGTCC
>SVPO01000011.1 GCA_015065795.1 Oscillospiraceae bacterium
CTGATGGGTATGACCTCTCCGAGGAACGTGGGTTCCGGCTCGAAAATGCAATAGAGAAAATCCTTGTTTCGAGCCAGTATCTCACGGGCATCCAGCCATATCTGCCCGTGGTATTCTCCCGGGTCACAGGCAACGCCGTAAGCGTCCAGACCGAGGGAGCGCGCGATGTATACGGCGCGGTAGAGGTGGTATTCCTGTGTGACTATGATGATGCTGTCGGCGTCGAAAACGTCCCGTGCGCGGTACATACTCTCGTAGGTTGAAAAGCCCGCGTGATCCATAAAAACGTCCGAGGAGGAGATGCCGCGGTCGGTGGCGTAGGTTTTCATGGCGTTGACCTCGTCGTAGGTCACCCTGCCGTGGTCGCCTGTCATGAGCAGCTTGGGGGCTGCGTCTGCATTGTAAAGGTCCACGCCGCAGCTCAGGCGGTCTCGGAGCAGCAGCTTCGGGTTGCCATCGTCGTCCACGCCGCAGCCGAGAACCATAATGCAGTCGGCATCCACCGGCAGCTCATCACCTGCAAGGACGGCGCTGCGGTCAAGTATGTAAGGAGATGCGGAAGCCTTGACGTGGGCGTTGACCGAAAAGACATAAATCGCGCCCAATGCGCATATCGCTGCGAGAATTCCCAATGCCTTAAGAAGCCTTTTCTTTATGGATGCGGATTTTTCATTCTGTATGTTCACTGGTATTTCCTCCTTTTGCACAACAGAATATATCACCCAAAAATTTACAGGCTGTTACCGCGCGGATAACAGCCTGTAAAGATTTATCGGATTGTTTGTGAACGGGAGAGTAAGCTCATTCGGCAGATGCGGATTTCTCACGCTTCTTTGCGCGCACGAGCTTGTACAGCTCCTCGGCGGCAAGACGTGTTCTGGCGACCACATCGCTGCAGCCCTTGGGAAAGCAGTAGTAGAGGGCATCGCCGTTTCCGATGCAGATGACGTCACCGATCTCGTACCAGTAGTAATCGGAATAAAGACCGTAGCAGGACTGGGGCTTCTGGCGGTAATCGAGCTTGCCGCCGCAGCCTGTGAGATGGAAACCGTCGAGGTCATGCCGCAGATTGCCTTCGCCCACCATGTAGATGTGTTTGTAGTCCACCATCATGCCGATGTCCACGGGGGTGTCCAGAAGATAGCTTCCGTTTTCCAGCTCCTGACGGACCTGCGCACGCTCCCATGTGTACCAGTCGGGAATGTGAGGGAATTCCGTCTCTCCCGAGTGAGCCTCAAGCTGACCGAGGGTGTTCAGCTCATACTGCTTGCCGCAGGCGCGGCAGGTCAGGGTCGTGCCCTTGCCTTCCATCCGTCCCTCAACGCCGCAGGCGGCGCATTTGTAGAGGATGCGGTTGAGACCGTCGGCGCGGAATTTCTCTTTGATTTCGATGCCGTTGTCGCGCTGCCACGCGAAGTTATCAAAGGAGAATACCTCGTCCAGAATATCGTCCAGCTCCTGAACGCTCTTTTCCCCGATCTCCTCGGCGGTGAGCAGACCACGCACCTCGGCGGTGACCTTCACCTTGCGCTTCTGCAGACCGTTGTACAGCGGATCACGGGCAAAGGCTCCCTTGGTGATGATGGACACCACGGGTACGTTCAGCCGCTTGAGCAGTATGCCCATACGACGGGGGAGGGGAGTGGCGCAGCCGTCAAAGCTGTAGCTTGCCTCGGGATAGAGAAGAACGCTGGTGCTGAGCTTGTTCAGCGCGTAACGCATATCACTGATGAGCATGGGATCGGTTACGAACTTCTGTGTGGGGATGCAGCCGATTGAACGCATCAGACGCTCCTTGCCCACCAGACCGTCGGAGGTGCACACGATGCAGAACTTGCCGGGGATGACCTTGTGGGCTATCTCAAGGTCGATGAAGCTGGAATGGTTCATGACCACCAGCCAGGGACCTTTTCCCATCTCCTTCATGCGTGTCCTGGTATATTTGAAACGCACCGCGCGAAGATCAAAGGAACCGATCAGGCGGATGATGCCGCGCAGCAGAGAGCTGGGACGCTTCGGGCTGCGGTGCTCGGGACGCTTGCGCTCAAGAACCTTTTCGTAGGACATTTTCTTTGTGGATATCTTCATGACGGATTATCCCTTCTGCGTGAAAAGCCTGCGAAGAATTTGCGATTCGACCTTTTCACAGATTTGTGGTCATTATATCACAACAAAGAAGAAAGTGAAAGAAGTAATATGGCTCCTCGGCTGCTACTTTCTGACAGACAGTGCTCGGATGGCGTTGAGTACGGCGATGATCATCACGCCCACGTCGGCAAAGATCGCCATCCACATTCCGGTGATGCCCAGCGCGCCCAGCGCAAGACAGATCAGCTTGACGCCCAGTGCAAAGGCGATGTTCTGATACACGATGGACATACAGCGGCGCGCGTGACGTATGGCGACAGAGACCTTGCCGGGGTCGTCGTCCATCAGCACAACGTCTGCGGCTTCGATGGCTGCGTCTGAACCCAGCGCGCCCATGGCGATGCCGATGTCGGCCCGGGCGAGCACGGGGGCGTCATTGATGCCGTCGCCAACAAAGGCGAGAGCGGTCTTGTCCCTTTTGCTCTGCAGCAAGGCTTCCACCTTGTCCACCTTGTCACCGGGGAGAAGCTGACTGGCGACCTCGTCGATATCCAGCTCGCCTGCTATCTGACGGGCGGCGCTGTCCGAATCGCCGGTGAGCATGACCGTACGGGATACGCCTGCGGCTTTCAGGGCGGCAATGGCGGAAGGAGATTCGGGCTTGACGCGGTCGGAGATGAGAATATGGCCTGAGTATTCGCCGTCGATGGCGATGTGTACAACGGTGCCGACGCTGCTGCAGGGCTGGCAGGAAATGCCGAGGCTGTCCATGAGCCGGCTGTTTCCGGCGGCAACGGTCCTGCCGTCGATGAAGGCGGTGACGCCCTGTCCGCTTATCTCGCGGACATCCGTCGAGCGGCTCAGGTCGGGCTGCCTGCCGTAGGCGCGCAGGATGCTTCTGGCAATGGGATGCGAGCTGCTGCTTTCGGCGTGAGCGGCGTAATAAAGCAATGTTTCGTCGTCCATGGTGCCGTGGTGGATGCCCGCCACCTCGAAGCTGCCCTCGGTGAGGGTGCCGGTCTTGTCAAACACCGCGATGTCGGTTCTGGAAAGAGCTTCAAGATAATTGGAACCCTTGACCAGAATACCTGCCCGTCCGGCACCTCCGATGGCGGCAAAGAAGGTCAGAGGGATGCTGATGACCAGAGCGCAGGGACAGCTGATCACGAGGAAGGTCAGCGCGCGGTAGATCCAGTCGCTCCACATGGCAGGCAGTCCGAGAGCGGCGGAACGCACGACAGGCGGAATCACCGCCAGTGCCAGCGCGCCGATGCAGACGGCAGGGGTGTACACCCTTGCGAATCGGGTGATGAAGGCTTCGGATCTTGACTTGCGCGAGCCTGCGTTCTCCACCAGATCGAGTATCTTGGAAGCGGTGGACTGACCGAACTCACGGGTGGTGCGGATGCGCAGAACGCCGGTCAGATTGATGGAACCGCTGAGCACCTCGCTGCCTGCCTTTGCTGAACGGGGCAGGCTTTCGCCTGTGAGGGCGGAGGTGTCGAGGGAGGATTCGCCCTCGATGATGATGCCGTCGATGGGGATCCTTTCGCCGGGACGTACTACGATGACCGAACCGACGCCGACCTCCGAGGGGTCGACCTGTACGATCTGGCCTTCCGATTCGATGCCGGCGCTGTCGGGGCGGATGTCCATCAGCTGGGAGATGCTGCGGCGGCTTTTGCCAACCGCGCAGCTCTGGAACAGCTCGCCGATCTGATAGAACAGCATGACGGCGATGGCTTCAACATAGTCTCCGCTGCCCGTGACGGCGATGATGATGGCGCCCACGGTGGCGACCGCCATGAGAAAGTTCTCGTCAAAGACCTGACGGTGGAAGATGCCGGTGACAGCTTTCCACAGAATATCCCATCCGATGATGAGATAGGGGATAAGGTACAGTGCCAGCCGTGCATAACCGCTTACTGGGACAAAATGCAGCGCAACCATCAGCGCGGCGGTGATTATGATGCGGAAAAGCATCTTTTTCTGCTTGCGGTTCATATTGACAGCTCCTCCGATGCGAAAATCAGAAATAGATCTCGCAGTCGCGCTCCACCCTGCGGCAGCTCCTGAGCGCCTGCTTCATCACAGCCTTCTCGTTCTGTCCGTCATCGATATCCACGGTGAGCTTCTGAGCCATGAAATTGATGACGGCATCGGAAATTCCATCCACCTTGCGGATGACGTCTTCCATCCTGAGGGCGCAGTTGGCGCAGTCCACTTCAATGCTATAGGTCTTTTTCATAATTGTAAGCTCCTTGTGTATTATTCTTTAACAATTAAGCAATCGTTTAATCGAATTATAGCGTCCTCACCACACGTTGTCAATAGGAAAAAGGTATTTTTTGTTCAACTGGCGTGCTGAGCATTGCCGCAAAAGCATCACAGGGCATATTTGTTGTTGCTAAACTATGAACAGAGTGCTATAATATCAATGTATATACTAGGGATAACTATATTTATCTGCTGACAAGGAGAATTCATAATACATGAACACCAGATCCGCTTTTGTGGCAATCGTAGGACGCCCCAACGTGGGCAAATCCTCCATACTCAACCGCCTGCTGGGACAGAAGGTAGCCATCGTTTCGCCCAGACCCCAGACCACGCGCACAAGAATCATGGGCGTGCTCACGCAGGACGAAACTCAGCTTGTGTTCACCGACACTCCCGGTATGCACAAGCCGCGTACCAAGCTGGGTGATTTCATGGTGCATGAGATCGACGACAGCATCGGCGGCGTGGATATGGCTGTGCTGGTGGTGGAGGAAAAGGGCGACATCGGTCCTTCAGAGGAATCGCTGCTGGAGCAGATCAGGAAGATCGACCTGCCTGCGGTGCTGGTCATCAACAAGATCGACCGTCTTTCCGACAAGACAAAGCTTGCCGAGGTCATCGCCCGTCTGAGCGGTCTTTATGACTTCTCTGCCATCGTTCCGGTCAGTGCCGCCACAGGTGACGGTCTTGACATACTGCGCAGTGAGCTGTGCGAGCTTGCCGAGCCGGGACCTCATTTCTTCCCGGACGACACCCTCACCGACCAGCCCGAGCGCACCATCGCGTCGGAGATCATCCGCGAAAGCGCCCTCAAGCTGCTCACCGACGAGGTGCCCCACGGCATCGCGGTGGATATCGAATCCATGAAGGAGCGTCCCAAGGGCGACATGATCGATCTCACCGCTACCGTCTACTGCGAAAAGGAAAGCCACAAGGGAATAATCATCGGCAAGCAGGGAGCCATGCTCAAGCGCATCGGCACCAGCGCGCGAGGCGAACTGGAGCGCGTGTTTGACGTGAAGTTCAACCTGCAGCTGTGGGTCAAGGTGCGCGACGACTGGCGCAACCGTGACGGTCTGCTCAGGAGCTTCGGCTTCAAGGCTCAGGACTGATATGAACCTGACGGTGGACGCTCTCGTTCTGCGCACGCAGAATTACCGTGAGAGCGACAGGCTGTGCACGCTGCTCACGCGCACTCACGGCATCGTTTATGCCTACGCACGGGGCGCGCGCAATCTCAAGAACAAGAATTTTTCTTCCACTCAGCAGCTGTCCTATGCCCGGTTCACGCTGTTCAGCAGCAGGGACAGATTCATAATCGACGAGACGAGTCTCGAGCATATCTTTTCCGCGGTCCTTTCCGAGCTGGAGCGGCTTTCACTGGCTCAGTACCTGTGCGAGCTTGCCGAGGAGCTGACTCCCCCGGAGATGAACGAGCCGTATCTGCTGCTCATGCTGCGCGCGCTGTACACACTCTCAAAGCGAGACCGTCCTGTGGAGCTCATCAAGGCTGCCACCGAAATGCGGCTGATGTCCATGTCGGGATTCATGCCCGATCTGGTCATGTGCTCCGAATGCGGCGAATACGAAACGGAAAAGATGTTCTTTATGCCCGGCACGGGAACCATCCGCTGCGAGAAGTGCGGTGCGGACGGTGTCTGTCTGCCGGTCAGCCGCGGCGCGGTGACAGCCATGCGCCACTGCTGCTATACAGACCTTAACAAAACCTACGCCTTTGATCTGGGCGAGCCCAGCCTGTCACAGTTCGGAGCGGCATGCGAGAGTTATCTCAAAAACCGGCTGGAGCGCAGCTTCACTACGCTGGACTTTTACAGATCACTGATGACTGCCGGCAGTCCGGCAGCGGAAATTACACACACAACAGAGGATACAGAACAGAAAAATGATGGATAAATACCTGCGGACACTCGAGCTGGACAAGGTGCTCGAGATGCTCGCCAATGTCTGCTCCTGCAAGGATACGCAGCAGCGTGCCCGTGAACTGGAGCCTGCCGCGACGCCCGTGGAGGTGCGTGCCCGTCTTGCTGAAAGCTGGGACGCGCACTCGCTCATCGGACGCTTCGGCACACCGCGTTTCGGCGGTATTCAGAATACATCCAACTCCCTGCGCCGCGCTCAGGCAGGCGGTGTGCTCACCATGCTCGAACTGCTGCGCATCGCCGAGGTGCTGCGCATAATCCGCTCCCTCAGAGAGTGGCGCGGCAACTGCGAGGGAACGGTCACCAGCTTTGACGGACTGTTCATGATGCTGCAGACCGACCGTCCGCTCGAGGAACGTATCACCACCTCGATCATCAACGAGGACGAGATGAGCGATCAGGCATCCCACGAGCTTGCCGACATCCGGCGCAAGCTGCGTGCCGCCCAGAGCCGCGTGCGTGAACAGCTCGACCGATTCATCCGTTCGGCGGAGAATCAGAAATATATGCAGGACGCGCTGGTCACCATCCGCTCAGGACGCTTCGTGGTGCCGGTCAAGGCAGAGTGCCGCGGCAATGTTCCCGGACTGGTGCACGATTCCTCATCCTCCGGCGCGACGGTGTTCGTCGAGCCCATGGCGGTGGTGGAAGCCAACAACGAGATACGCCTGCTGGAGGGCAAGGAAGCCGAGGAGATCGAGCGCATCCTTGCCGAGCTGTCCGCCGAGTGCGGCGATCGTGCCGACGCCATCTGCGCCAGCTACGAAGCGCTCATTCAGCTGGATCTGATCTTTGCCAAGGCGCAGCTGGGCTACAATATGCGAGCCTGCCTGCCCGAGGTCAGCGAAAACGGCGTGCTGCGCTTCAACAAGGCACGCCATCCCCTCATCCCGAAGGAAAAGGTGGTTGCCACCGACATCCGTCTGGGGGATGATTTCGACACCCTGATGATCACCGGTCCCAACACCGGCGGCAAGACGGTGAGCATCAAGACCATCGGTCTGCTCACTGCCATGGCAGGCTGCGGTCTGCTGCTTCCCGTGAGCGACGAGAGTGTCGTTCCGGCCTTTGAAAAGATCCTTGTGGATATCGGCGACGAGCAGTCCATCGAGCAATCGCTCTCCACCTTCTCGTCCCACATGAAGAATATCGTCAACATCATCGACAAGGCGGACGATCGTTCGCTGGTGCTGCTGGACGAGCTGGGCGCAGGTACCGACCCCATCGAGGGCGCCGCGCTGGCAATGTCCATCATCGAGCGTCTGCGCGCTGCCGGAGCAAAGCTGGCGGCGACCACCCACTACGCTGAGCTCAAGACCTACGCCATCAGCACTCCCGGCGTCAAGAACGCCAGCTGTGAGTTTGACGTGGCGACCCTGCGTCCCACTTATCGACTGCTCATCGGTCTGCCCGGACGCTCCAACGCCTTTGCGATAAGCGAGCATCTGGGTATCCCTGCCGACGTGGTGGAGCGTGCCCGTGAGCTTGTTTCCAGCGAATCCACCCAGTTCGAGGAGGTCGTGGAAAGCCTGCAGGTCACCCACAAATCCCTCGAGGCGGAGAAGGAAGCGGCACACCGTCTGCGCATCGAAGCACAGCAGGCGACAGCCACCGCCGAAAAGCAGAAGCAGTCCATCGAGCGCGAGCGCGAAAAGCTGCTGGCTCAGGCGCGCAGCGAGGCGGCGGACATCGTCTCCAAGGCACGGGCGCAGTCCTACGCTCTGCTGGACGAGATGCAGAAGATGAAGAAGGAAATGACCGCCCTCAACGCCGCCGAGCTTGAGTCCAGAGCAAAATCCCAGATGCGTGCCCGTATGAAGGAGCTGGAGGATTCCGCAGATCCCATCGTTCAGCGCAATCAGGAGGATTACGTCCTGCCCCGCCCGCTCAAGGTGGGGGACAACGTGCTCATTGCCGACATCGACAAGAAGGCGGTGGTCACCAAGACGGTGGATTCTCAGGGGCTTGTGGAGGTACAGGCAGGCATCCTCAAAACCAGAGTCAAGCTGGAAAATCTGCGTCTGCTCGATCAGGGCAGCGTCACCTTCAACAGCAAGCCTGCCTATAACAAGAAGCGTTCCACATCCACGTCGGTGCAGCAGACAGCCCAGACCGAGGTGGATGTGCGCGGAACCACCGTTGACGAAGCAGTCATCGAGGTGGATAAGGTGATCGACATGGCTATCATGCGCGGTCTTAATGAGATCCGCGTTATCCACGGCAAGGGAACAGGCGCGCTGCGTGCCGGTCTGCACCAGCACTTCAGGCGACATCCCAGCATAAAGAGCTTCCGTCTCGGCGTTTACGGCGAGGGCGAAAACGGAGTCACCATCATTGAGGTGAAATAAAATGTACCGAAGCGGTCGGATCCGGTCCGACGCTGAAAATATCAAACGAAAAGGAGAATACAAATGAACCAGGAATTTCAGAATGAAGTCACTTCAACAGAGGAAATTACTGCTGTGGAGCAGCCCGCTGCTCCCGATGTGATCGAGAGCGAGCCGGCATACGTTGCTTTCCCGAATCCGGCTGATGAGTCGGAGGACGAACCCAAGCCCAAGAAGTCTGTGGCAAAGAAGATCATCATCGGCGTGCTTATCGGCATCCTCGTTGTATTGATTGGTCTGGTAATCGCCGGAGTGATTTACTTTAACAAAGCTACCGCTGAGGTTGAGCTGCCCCAGAATGAGGCGGAGGCTTCCAATATGGGCATATTTGCTGCGAAATCCGCATGGGGTGTGCTTGTTGATGAGGAGATCGTTGTGGATAACAATGATCTCCAGATGCTGGTCGAAAAGGTGATCCCCGTAGTCAATTCCTCTCTTGAGGGAACTCCTGCCGAACTGAAGGATCTTTTCTGCATCCTTGAAAATGATCGCGGTACTTTACACGGACAGATTTATGTCGGTGAGGTTGAGGTCATGGGAATCAATCTCAACATTGATGAGACCATTACCTTTTCTGCGGACTTTGACATAAACTATCAGGATTCCACGATTTTTGCACAGATCGACGAGATCAAGTGCGGCACATGGGTGATTCCCGGATGGATCAAGGATTGGGTTTTCGGAATGGTCGCCGATGTCAACCTTCCCGAGGGTCTGACAATTGAGGGCAGCGTCATCAAGTATGACGTCAGCGGACTTGATGCTATGGTCGACAAGGCTCTGGCTGATCTGCAGCCTGAAGCTCTGGAGGGAGAGATCAACATCCTTGGCTTTACCATCGATCCTTCCGAGATGTTTGATTATCTGGTGGAGAAAGTCAACGCCGAGATCACCGGCGCTGACATTGTCGGCGATCAGCTCATCATCAATGCTTCTGCCGGTTGATCGCATTACTTAACAGAATCATACGGATAATTACAGGAACGCCGCCCCACAGCGCTGTTAGCTGCAGGGCGGCGTTCTGCTGTTGCCGAAAATGTTTACTGTTGTTCGATGAGCTGACCGAGCTTGCTGACGGCATCTTCAATTAGCGATGACGCGGACATATTTCCGATGCCGGCGACGATATTGTCGCAGCGGTTCATGGGTATGAGTATCCGTACGGCATCCGCCTGAGCCACCGCAAGCGCCATAGCCGGGGAGACCTCGCCCACCAGCGCGTCGGCGATGACGATGCCCACAGGACCGATGATGACGCCGGCTTTGCGGCAGGCGACCTTTACGGCGTTTTCGCCCGTAGCGGCTTCGTGGGCGCCGCCCTTGAGCATGGACGCGGTGGCGGTGCTGTTGGTTCCCACTGCGGTGATGTGCAGGTCGGGATATCGCTCAATGACGGCTTCGATGAGCTGACGGCCTATTCTTCCGCCCTGTCCGTCGATTACCAGAATCCTCATGTCGTTCTCCTTTGCAAGCTATATTTCGACCTGTTCCATCACCTCGCCGATACGGCCGTTGATGACCAGATCGGCGTTGTGGTCATAGGGAGTGGGTTCAAGATTGATCATCACCAGACGGCTGCCGCTGTAGTAATTGACAAAGCCTGCAGCAGGATAGACCGCGAGAGAAGTGCCGCCGATGATGAGCATATCGGCGCGGCTGATGGCGGATACGGCTCCGCTGATAACCTCGCCGTCGAGGGATTCCTCGTAAAGAACCACGTCGGGCTTGACGATGCCGCCGCATTCGCAGCGAGGTACGCCGTCGCTCTGCTGCATGAACTCGGCGGTGAAGGAAGCGCCGCATCTCATGCAGCGGTTGCGATGCACCGAGCCATGCAGCTCGTATACGGTTTTGCTGCCTGCCTGCTGATGCAGTCCGTCGATGTTCTGGGTGACCACGGCAGAGAGCTTTCCTGCCTGCTCCAGCTGAGCCAGCTTCAGATGAGCGGCATTGGGCTTCGCGGTGAGACAGAGCATCTTTGTGCGGTAAAAATCGAAAAACTCCTCCGGGTGCGAATCAAAAAAGCTGCGGCTGAGCATGGTTTCGGGCGGATAGCGGAACTTCTGGTTATACAGTCCGTCCACGCTGCGGTAATCGGGTATGCCGCTTTCGGTGGACACGCCCGCGCCGCCGAAAAAGACGATGGAGCTGCTCTCGGCTATCATACGGTTAAGGGTGCTGATGCTGTCCATGATGTACCTCCGAGGGTTATTGATTATCAGCTGTTGCGTTCCAGTTGTACTCGATGCTTTCGTAAACCGTCTCAAACAGACATTCCCTGTGATATGGCTTGCGGTCTGACCATATCTCGCAGGTGCAGAGAACGGTAAAGTCAGAGATGTAAGTTGTGATGAATTCAAGCTGCCGTTTTCCGCTGTTCAGCATTTCTGCTAGCCTATTCAGGTCAATGCTTCTCCTGACGGTAAGGATTCGGCGGCCAAACATATGGAAGTTCCTGAAAATGTATATGCTCTCAAGATCGTATTCTCTGATGACCAGAGAAGCGACATTGCTTCTGCAGACTTTGCCATGAGGGTTGTGTTCGTTGTCCGCAAGAACAAGAAAACCATCCTCGAAAATGAATTCGATATGGTTGTCGGTTACGTGCATGCTGGTTGCGCGGCAATCGTGCAGGCTGACGCCGGAAGTCTGGGTGTGCTGCCAGTTCATTGCTGGAACTCCTTTGCCGGTCGGATTTATGCTTGAATTCTAACACGAAAGCACCGGCAGTTCAACACAAACAAAAAGAAACCACCCTTGCAATGAAGCAAAGGTGGTTTTGGCTGGGGTAGAAGGATTCGAACCTTCGGATGACGGAGTCAGAGTCCGTTGCCTTACCGCTTGGCGACACCCCAATGTTGTGCTGTTTTCCAACGAGCATTATTTATTATAATCACCTGAATGGAAAAGTCAAGAGCTTTTTCAAAAAAATGATAAATTATTTTGCGGTAAAGTCAGCACAATGTTGGACGTGGAGTGAGGGTGATGGTTAAAGCAGCCGTAATCCTTTGGGGTAGCGGTTTTTCAGCGCGCCGCCGGAAGCCTTTCCGAAGCCGGTGATGATGCCCGAGCACAGCACCACGGTATATCCTCGCAGGTCATCGGGGGCGTCGATCTGCTCACCGTGCAGGAAGCGCTCCAGCTCTCGGCTGTCCGCGCTCAGCTCCAGACGGTTTCTGCAGGAGGCAGGGTCGGCTGCCATGAACAGCGCGTGGTGGGGCTCGATGCGTTTCTTTTCCGCTGTGCCCACAAGCACGCCTGCGCGCACAACGGGCAGTCCGCTCAGCAGTTCCATGGGGCAGGGGAGAAGATAATGGGAATCGCCCTGCTGGTGGAGCCAACCGTTGAGCGGCGTGTCAAAGCAGCTTTCCAGAAGTCCGGCAGCCGGACCGGAGTGGGACTCGGTGCAGGAGAATTCGTCATCGTGGGGCTGCAGCGTGCCGGATTTTCTCAGACGCGCCACAAAATGCCCCTCGCCGCCGTCGGAGGGGAATATGCGTCGGGTGAGGGTGATGCTGTCGGGAATGGCGATGCCGCTGATATCTTGACCGTGGGCTGCGGCGAAGGCTTTCAGTCTGTCCGCGTCCAGTCCTGGGCGACCGAAACCGGCATCGATGGCTTCAATGTAAAAATCCGGATGCTCGCTGAGAAAAGCAGCAACGGTCAGCTCGTTTTCCTCGGGCGCGAAGGTGCAGGTGGAATAGACCAGCACGCCGCCCTCGGCAACACATTGCGCCGCGCTGTCGAGTATTCCGCGCTGACGTGCGGCGCAGGTGCGCACGTGCTCGGGGGACCATTCGGCCACAGCCGCTTCCTCGCGGCGGAACATCCCCTCGCCGGAGCAGGGTGCGTCCACCAGTACGCGGTCGAACCATCCGGGAAAGCGCTGGGCGATGGCGTCGGGGTGCAGGGAGGTCACCACCGCGTTCGGGATGCCCATGCGCTCGATGTTGGAAACAAGTATATTGGCTCGGGAGCGAACGTATTCGTTGGCAAAAAGAATCCCACTGCGGTTGAGCAGTGCGGCGATCTGCGTGGATTTTCCGCCGGGAGCTGCACACATATCAAGGATTCGTTCACCGGGCTGAGGATCAAGAGCCGTGACCGCGGACATGGCGGAGGGCTCCTGCATATATATTGCGCCTGCGTGGTGCCACGGGGATTTTCCGGGACGCTGCTCATCATTGGTCAGACGATATCCCAGCGGCGAAAAAGGAACCGGCTCCAGCTCAAAGCCCATCTCCGCGATGCGCCCGGGAGACAGCTTGAGGGGATTTATCCGCATTCCGCGGCCGTGAGGGCGATCGTACCATCTGCGAACCTCATCCGGCGCGTCGTAGATCAGATTCATTCGATCGAAAAAAAGTGGGGAAGGAAGCAACATCATCACTCCGCAAAACAGTTTTGCTGCCGCTGAATAACGGCGCAGGATCAGGATATGATATATCACGAAAGGGGTGACTATCAATGAACAACAATCAGAACAACAACCAGAACAGAAACAACCAGAACCAGCAGAACAACAATCAGCAGAAGAACCAGAACAGAAACGACCAGAACAACAATCAGAACAGAAGCGAGCACAACAGCCGATAACCGATTCAGCGATTCCTGAAACGGCTGCGGTCGTTTCAAGCGGTACTTTTCAGGCGCCGGAGCGTATGCTTCCCGGCGCCTGTGGTTTTACATATCGTTCTTCAGTGGGGCAGGGCATCTGCCCATGAAATCGTAAACGTCGCCGTAGACCTTCTCACGGTCGGTTTCGTTGAGCACCTCGTGGCGGTCGTCGGCGTACAGCTTTACCTCAACGGCGGTCATTCCGGCATCGCGGAACATCTGCGCGGTCTTTTCCACGCCCTTGCCGTTTTCGCCCACGGGGTCGTTCTGTCCGGCGATGAACAGGCAGGGGATATATTTCGGCATCTTTGCGAGATTGGAAGCCTTGCCGATGTATTTCAGTCCGGTGAAAAGATCGCTGAAGGCTCTGGTGGTGAAGCAGAAGCCGCATCTGGGGTCGGCGATGTAGCTGTCGATGTTTTCTTCGTTCTTGGACAGCCAGTCGTATTCGGTGCGGCCCGGTTCAAAGGACTTGTTGTAGCCGCCGAAGCTGAGCGAATTGATGAATCCGCTGCGGTGGCGTCTGCCGCGGAACAGGGAGACAACACCGGCGACGCACTTGCCCACGGTCATCAGCGCGCCAGGCTGATTGCCTGTGCCGGAGAGTATAACGCCGGAAAGCCCTTCCGCTTCGGGGGTGGTCAGATAGGTACGGGTGAGGAAGGAGCCCATGGAATGTCCCAGCATGAAGTGGGGCAGACCGGGGAAAAGCTTCTGTGCCTCCAGACGAACGCTGTGTACGTCGTTGGTCATGTGCGTCCAGCCCTTTCGGGGAGCGGTAAAGCCCAGATCGTCCTCGGAAGCTGCGGTCAGGCCGTGACCGAGATGGCTGTGACCGATGACGGCGACATTGCGTTCGCACATCCACCGGGCGAACTCATCGTAACGGGCGATGTGCTCCGCCATGCCGTGCACGATCTGCAGAACAGCCACGGGATTTTCCGGCTGCCACACGAGCACATGAAGCTGCTGTCCGGAAAGGGAAGATGGGATTCGTTTCATTTCAAGGCTATACATGAGAGAACCTCCAAACAATCAATTCCAGTTGCTTTTGTATACGCAAATATTGTATAATAATCGACGGTGGATGTCAATCGCGCGGTATGCGTCGCGCACTGGCCGAATACAATTCGATGCCGTGGTTGATGCGTGGGGCGCAGATGTCGATTGCGTCCGTAGATTCGACAAATTTCTGCACAAAAACTGGTGCAAAGTGACAATCTGCATAATATTGACAATAAATTATCAATATAACAGTAGCTTTTCCGATTTGGTTATGTTATAATTCGTATGTTTAGGTGGATAAGTCCGCCTGAAATAGTATATCGCGCGCTCGCGCAAGCGAACGCAAGGAATATCACAAGGAGGCAAAACAATGCGCAAGAGTATCAGCAAGATTCCGTTCAACGGAACGGAGGAGCAGAAGGCCAAACTGATGGCAGCCATTGAGGAGAACAAGGGTGTCCCCGGTGCCGTCATGCCTGTGCTTCAGGTTGCTCAGGAGATCTACGGCTATCTGCCTTATGAGGTACAGCTGATGATCGCTGAGGGTCTGGATGTACCCATGGAGGAGGTCTACGGTGTAGCTACCTTCTACTCCCAGTTTGCTCTTTCTCCCAAGGGTAAGTATCACATCTCCGTCTGCCTGGGCACCGCCTGCTACGTCAAGGGCTCCGGTGACGTGGTCGACAAGATCAGCGAGATCCTCGGCATCAAGGCTGAGGAGTGCTCCATGGACGGCAAGTTCTCTCTTACCGCCTGCCGCTGCATCGGTGCCTGCGGTCTTGCTCCGGTCATGACCATCAACGATGACGTTTATGGCCGTCTGACCGTTGACATGATCCCCGAGATCCTTGCAAAGTATCAGTAAGCGCAGCCATATTCTGAACAGAGGATAGTCAAAACAATGAAAATCAGCACCATTAAAGAATTGCTCAGCGCAGAGGTACTCTGCAACGAAGAAATGCTCTCCCATGAGGTCTATTCCGCGTGCGGCAGTGACATGATGAGCGACGTTCTTGCTTATGTCAAGAATCAGGCGGTGCTCCTTACCGGACTTGTCAATGCTCAGGTCATCCGTACAGCCGAAATGATGGACATGGTGTGCGTTGTGTTTGTGCGCTCCAAAAAGCCCTCGCCCGAAATGATCGAGCTGGCAAAGGAGTGCGGACTGGTAGTGCTGTCCACGGATAAGCGTATGTACGAAGCCTGTGGAAAGCTCTACGCAAATGGACTTAAGGCCGGTGATGAAGATGAGTGAGGCTATACGTTTTCACTTTGATGTAGACGGCGACAATTTCACCTCGGCAGGTCAGGCTTCGGTTCAGATCAAAAAGAACCTGCGCCAGCTGGGTATCTCGCCGGAGACTATCCGCAGAGTGTCCATCGCCATGTACGAAGGCGAGATCAACATGGTCATCCACGCCAACGGCGGCAGCGCCGATGTTCTGGTGTACGAGGACGGCATCGAGATCATCCTTGCCGATAAGGGCCCCGGCATCCCGAATATCGAGCTCGCCATGAAGGAGGGCTATTCCACCGCTCCCGACAACGTCCGCAATCTGGGCTTCGGAGCCGGCATGGGTCTTCCCAACATGAAGCGGTATACCGATGACATGAAGATCGAGACCGAGCAGGGAGTGGGCACCACGATTACCATGAGGGTCAATCTATAAGATAATATGGATACTTACAAGCATTCAGTTGCACTAGATGCCGATAAATGCCGCGGCTGTACCACCTGCCTGAAGCACTGCCCTACAGAGGCTATCAGGATCAGGGACGGCAAGGCGGTCATCAATCCCAAGCGCTGCATCGACTGCGGTCAGTGCATCAGGATATGTCCGCATAACGCCAAGAAGCCCATATACAGCCCGATCGAGCGGATGAATGATTACAAGTACAAGATCGCTCTGCCGGCTCCTGCCCTTTACGGACAGTTTGAGTCGCTGGACGATGTTGACTATGTGCTCAGCGGACTTAAGGCTGTGGGATTTGACGATGTGTTCGAGGTCGCTCAGGCGGCGGAACAGATTTCGGGCTACACCCGTCTGTATCTGAAGAACGACATGGTCAAAAAACCGGTCATCAGCTCTGCCTGTCCTACGGTCACGCGGCTTATCTGCATGAGATTTCCGTCACTCAAGGATCACATCATGCCGCTGCTGCCTCCCGTGGAGGTCGGCGCCATGCTTGCCCGGCGCAGAGCCCGCGCGCTCCATCCGGAGCTGAAGGACGAGGATATCGGAGTGTTCTTCATTTCTCCGTGCCCTGCCAAGGTGAGCTACGTCGTGAATGCCGCGTACGGCAGCAAGAGCAATGTTGATCAGGTCATCTCCATCAGCGATGTCTACTTCATGCTTCTTAATGTAATGAAGCGAGGCTCCACTCCCGAGCCCATTTCCAACGCGGGAAAGATCGGTGTGGGCTGGGCATCCACCGGCGGAGAGGCCTCCGCGATATTCAATGAAAAGTATCTTGCGGCGGACGGTATCGACAATGTTAACCGTGTTCTCGATATGATCGAGACCGGCAATATGCCCCAGCTTGAGTTCATCGAGCTCAACGCCTGCCCTGCAGGATGCGTCGGCGGCGTGATGACGGTGGAGAATCCCTACATCGCTCAGGCACGACTGCTTACGCTGAGACGGTATATGCCCGTGTCCCAGAACAACATTATCGACGAACAGTATATCCCCGAAAACTACGTAATAGGGCAGATGCCCACATACGAACCTATCAGCCGTCTGAGTGCAAACATCGGCGAATCCATCCGGCTCATGGCGGATATCCAGCGGATGCGCGAGCAGCTGCCCGGTATCGACTGCGGAGCCTGCGGAGCGCCCACCTGCCGCGCCTTTGCCGAGGATATCGTCAGAGGAAGCGGACAGACCATGGCCGACTGCATCATCAGACAGCACAGCCTGAGCAAAGAGTCTTCTTCCGGACCGGACGGTTCGGACAACTGAAAGGACGTCGATTGATATGACGGTAGGCAGCTTTGCGGAAAAATACGGACTGACCATGGTGGTTCCGGCAGAACCGGACAGAGAGATCACCGGCGGCTACGCTGGCGATCTGCTCAGCTGGGTCATGGGTCGGGCAAACTCGGGCGACGCCTGGGTGACCATCATGTCCAACATCAACATCGCGGCGGTTGCCGCACTGACCGATGTTGCGTGCGTCATTCTCGCCGAAGGAGTCATGGCGGAGGAAAAGGTGATCGAGGTGGCAAAGGACAAGGGCATCAACCTGCTGTCCTCCGACCGCAACACCTTTGAACTCTGCGGTCTGCTGGCCGGTGAGCTTGGATGAACCGCTACTATTACGATCTGCATCTGCACTCCTGCCTTTCGCCCTGCGGCGATGACGATATGACCCCCAACAACATCGCCGGCATGGCGACGCTGTGCGAGCTGAATATCGTCGCGCTCACCGACCACAACACCTGCAGAAACTGCCCGGGATTTTTCAAGGCGGCAAAGAAGAACGGCATCATTCCCATAGCCGGAATGGAGCTGACCACCGCCGAGGAAATCCATGTGGTGTGTCTGTTTGAGGAGCTGGAGGACGCTCTTGCCTTTGACGCCGAGGTGGAAAACCACATCGTCAAAGTTCAGAACCGTCCCGACATTTTCGGCAAGCAGAACATCCTCGACGAAAACGACGAGGAGATCGGCATTGTCGAGCATCTGCTCATCAACGCCACCGACATCACCATCGACGATGTTCCGGAGCTGGTGGATCGGTTTGGCGGCATCTGCTGGCCGGCGCACATCGACCGCCCGTACAACGGCATTATCTCCATGCTGGGTCTCATGCCCGATACCCCTCACTTCGGTGTGGTGGAGCTGCATGACACCGACAAGCTGCAGGAGCTGAAGAAGGATCATCCCAACCTTGAGGGACGGATGGTCGTCACCGGCTCGGATGCCCACTATCTGCAGGACATCCGCGACAAGGAAGCGTTCTTTGAACTGGAGGACGAACCCTTTTCCAGCAGTCTTGTGAGGCATAACCTGTTTGAACTGCTCAAAAGGGCGATCGGAGGAAAGGCATGAAGGAACTCTCGCTCAATATACTCGACATAGTCGAAAATTCCGTCAAGGCAGGTGCCCCGAACATCGGCATCGATATTGACGAAACGATCAGAGGTATTCTGACACTGACCATCACCGACAACGGCTGCGGAATGGAGGAGCACATCCTCAGAGGCGTGACCGATCCGTTCTACACCACCCGCACCACCCGACCGGTGGGCATGGGGCTGTCGCTGCTCAAGCTGGCTGCCGAACAGACCGGCGGAACCATGACCGTAGAGTCGGTCAGCGAAAAGGTTTCCCCGGACAAGCACGGCACGGTGGTCAGGGCCGAATTCTTCACCGATCACATCGACTGTGTACCCCTCGGAGACGTTACATCCACACTGGTCACCCTGATCCAGGGCTCGCCGGAAATAGATTTCCACTATACCCACCGCATCGGTGACAGCATGGTGGAGCTTGATACGGCTCAGCTCCGTACGGTGCTGGAGGATGTGCCGCTCAACAGCTTTGAGGTATTACAATGGATCGAGTCGTTTGTCAACGAACAGTACGCCGAGATCCATAATCAATAAACCAAAATCCATTTCAGAAAGGATAGACAGGAAATGAAATCTTTAGCAGAGCTTGCTGCCATCAAGGCAAAGATGAAGGACAAGGTCGCGCTCCGTGACGATTCCGACAACACCAGAGTCGTAGTCGGTATGGCCACCTGCGGCATCGCCGCCGGCGCAAGACCCGTTCTCGCCGCTTTCATCGAGGCTGTCAGCGCCGCCGATATGAGCGACAAGATCACCGTCACCCAGACTGGCTGCATCGGTATGTGCCAGTACGAGCCGGTCGTAGAGGTCTACGTTGCCGGTCAGGAGAAGGTCACCTACGTTAAGATGGACGCCGAGCGCGCCAAGAAGGTTGTCGAAGAACACCTCATCGGCGGTACCGTCGTCGCTGAATACACTATTAACAACAGCCTGTAAGTAAGGGCTTGAATAGGAGGTAAATCAATATGATTCGTGCTCAAGTGCTCATCTGCGGAGGCACCGGCTGTACCTCTTCCGGCAGTAAGGACATTCAGAAAGCCTTTGCTGAGGAACTGGCTAAGCATGGTCTGGCAGAAGAGGTCAAGATCATCCAGACAGGCTGCTTCGGCCTGTGCGCACTCGGTCCCGTTGTCGTTGTCCATCCCGATGGCGTTTTCTATCGTGAGGTCACCGCTGCTGACGTTTCCGAGATCGTCGCTGAGCATCTGCTCAAGGGCAGAATTGTTCAGAGACTGGTTTATGATGATGTTCCCGAAGAGGTCAAGGAAAAGGCTGCTGCCAACGGCAGAAGCGCTTCCCTCAACGACACTGCTTTCTACAAGTCTCAGTGCCGTGTCGCCCTGCGTAACTGCGGCGTCATCAATCCCGAGGACATCGAAGAATACATCGCCATGGACGGTTATGCCGCTCTGGGTAAGGTTCTGACCGAAATGACCCCCGACGAGGTCATCCAGATCGTTCTGGATTCCGGTCTGCGCGGCCGCGGCGGCGCCGGCTTCCCCACCGGTAAGAAGTGGCAGCTTGCCCGTCATCTCGTTCCCGATGCAGATCAGAAGTATGTCTGCTGCAACGCCGACGAAGGTGACCCCGGTGCATTCATGGACCGTTCCGTTCTGGAAGGCGACCCCCACGCCGTTATCGAGGCTATGGCCATCGCCGGCTATGCCATCGGCGCAAATCAGGGTTATGTTTACGTCCGTGCTGAGTATCCCATCGCCATCGAGCGTCTGCAGATCGCTATCAAACAGGCTCGTGAATATGGCCTGCTGGGTAAGGACATCTTCGGCACCGGCTTTGATTTCGATATGGATCTGCGCTACGGTGCAGGCGCATTCGTCTGCGGCGAGGAAACCGCTCTGATGACCTCCATCGAGGGCAACCGCGGCGAGCCCCGTCCCCGTCCTCCGTTCCCCGCTGTCAAGGGTCTGTTCGGCAAGCCCACCGTTCTGAACAACGTTGAGACTTACGCCAACATCCCCCAGATCATCCTCAAGGGTGCTGACTGGTTTGCCGGCATGGGCAACGAGAGTGCCAAGGGCACCAAGGTCTTCGCTCTGGGCGGCAAGATCAAGCACACCGGTCTGGTTGAGATCCCCATGGGTACTCCCCTGAGCACCATCGTCAACGAGATCGGCGGCGGCGTCGCTGACGGCAAGAAGTTCAAGGCAGCTCAGACCGGCGGTCCTTCCGGCGGATGTATCCCTGCCGAGCACTTCGACGTTCCCATGGATTACGACCACCTCGCAGAGATCGGCACCATGATCGGTTCCGGCGGTCTCATCGTCATGGACGAGGACAACTGCATGGTCGATATCGCCAAGTTCTTCCTGGAGTTCACCGTTGACGAGTCCTGCGGTAAGTGCACCCCCTGCCGTATCGGTACCCGCCGTATGTACGAGATCCTCGACCGCATCACCAAGGGTCAGGGTACTCTGGAAGATCTGGACAAGCTTGAGGAACTGGCTGCCTACATCAAGGATAACGCTCTGTGCGGCCTTGGTCAGACTGCTCCCAACCCCATCCTGTCCACCATCCGCTACTTCCGCGACGAGTATGTTGCTCACATCGTCGACAAGAAGTGCCCCGCCGGTGTCTGTAAGGCTCTGCTCAACTACAGCATCGTAGCCGATAAGTGCAAGGGCTGTACTGCCTGCGCCAGAAAGTGCCCCGTCGGCGCTATCTCCGGTGCTGTCAAGACTCCCCACACCATCGACACCACCAAGTGCATCAAGTGCGGCGCCTGCATCGAGACCTGTAAGTTCGGCGCCATTATTAAAGGCTAAGAAAGGAGTGTGCCTGAAATGGAAAACGTAAATGTTGTCATCAATGGTAAGGAGTATTCCGTACCTAAGCACTTCACTATCCTCGAGGCCGCTCGTTATGTTGGTATCGACATTCCGACTCTCTGCTACCTCAAGGACATCAACGAGATCGGCGCCTGCCGTATGTGCGTTGTTGAGGTCAAGGGCGCCCGTTCTCTGGTCGCTGCTTGCGTATATCCCATCGCTGACGTTCGCGGTGAGATCCTCACTCACTCCAAGAAGGTTATCGACAGCCGTCGCATGACCCTGGAGCTCATCCTGTCCAACCACGACAAGAAGTGCCTGTCCTGCGACCGCAGCAAGACCTGCGAGCTTCAGGCTCTCTGTAAGGAATACAACGTCGAGAACGAGGATGCCTTCGCCGGCTCCAAGACCGAGACTGTCATCGACTGCAGCGCTCCTCACCTCGTCCGCGACAACGCCAAGTGCGTTCTGTGCCGCCGCTGCGTCGGTGCCTGTAAGAACCAGTTCGTTTCCGTCATCGGCGCCAACGACCGTGGCTTCGACACCAACATCGGCTGTGCTTTCAACACCGAGCTCAATAACGTGGCCTGCGTCGCCTGCGGTCAGTGCATCGTTGCCTGCCCCACCGGCGCTCTGAAGGAGAAGGACGAGACTGCCAAGGTCATCGAGGCTCTCAACGATCCCACCAAGCACGTTGTTGTTTCCACCGCTCCCGCTGTCCGCGCTACTCTGGGCGAGTGCTTCGGCGACGCTCCCGGCACCCTTGTCACCGGCAAGATGGTCGCCGCTCTGCGCAGACTGGGCTTCGACGCTGTGTTTGACACCGATTTCGGTGCCGACCTGACCATCATCGAGGAAGGCAACGAGTTCATCCAGCGCGTCCAGAACAAGGGTGTCCTGCCGATGATCACCTCCTGCTCTCCCGGTTGGATCAACTTCGTCGAGCATTACTATCCCGACTTCATCCCCAACCTCTCCACCTGCAAGAGCCCCCAGCAGATGCAGGGTGCCATGACCAAGACCTGGTACGCCAAGCGCAACAACATCGATCCTGCCAGCATCTATCATGTATCCATCATGCCCTGCACCGCCAAGAAGGGCGAGTGCCAGCGTGACGAGATGAAGGGTTCCGGCTATGCTGATGTTGACGTGGTTCTCACCACCCGTGAGCTTGCCAAGCTGATGGAGCGCTGCGGCATCAACTGGAGCCTGCTGCCCGAGGAAGACTTCGATCCCATCCTGGGCGAGTCCACCGGTGCTGCTCCCATCTTCGGCGTTACCGGCGGCGTTATGGAAGCCGCTCTGCGTACCGTCGCAGAGAAGCTGGAAGGCAAGGAGCTGGCTGATGTCAACTTCACCACTGTCCGCGGTCTCGAAGGCATCAAGGAAGCTACCATCAATGTTGCAGGCATCGACGTCAAGGTCGCTGTCACTTCCGGCCTGAACAACGTTGCTGCTCTGCTGGACGACATCAGAGCCGGCAAGAGAAGCTACCATTTCATCGAGGTCATGTGCTGCCCCGGCGGCTGCATCAACGGTGGTGGCCAGCCCATCCAGCCCGCTGTTGTCAGAAACAACGTCGACCTGCGCGCCCTGCGTGCTGACGCCCTCTATCGTGAGGATGCCGGCAAGGCTGTTCGCAAGTCCCACGAGAGCCCTGCCATCAAGCTTGCTTACGAGGAGTTCCTCGGCGAGCCCGGCGGTCATAAGGCTCACGAGCTGCTCCACACCGAGTACACCAAGAGAAGCAGATATTAATCTCTGATACAGTACCTTTTTCAGCCCGGCGCGGAAACGCGCCGGGCTGTTTGCGTGTGCGGGCGAAAAGGGGAGAGGCGGCAGAGAGAAGTGGTGAGAATTGCTGCATATACGGTCGATACAGCGAATATAGATATTGACAATTCATTGCTGCGGTATTAAAATTTATAAGGTTAAGTGTATCCTTCTGCGCATCAGCGACAGTGGGATGACACCACGAAATTATCGGCGCATGTGCGCAAAGGAATGGTAACAGCCAATGAAATGGACAGGACTTAACGAACTCCGCGAGAGCTATCTCTCTTTCTTTGAGAGCAAGGGTCATCTGCGTCTGCCCAGCTTCTCCCTCGTACCTCAGGGCGACAAGAGTCTTCTGCTCATAAACTCCGGTATGGCACCGATGAAGAAGTATTTCACCGGTGAGGTCACCCCTCCCAGAAAGCGCGTGACCACCTGCCAGAAGTGCATCCGTACCCCCGACATCGAGCGCGTTGGCATCACCGCACGCCACGGCACCTATTTCGAGATGCTGGGCAACTTCTCCTTCGGTGACTATTTCAAGCGCGAGGCTACTGCCTGGGCGTGGGAGTATTTCACCAAGGTTCTGGAGATCCCCGAGGATATCATCTACATCTCCATCTACGAGCAGGATGACGAGGCTTTTGACATCTGGACCAAGGAGATCGGCGTTGATCCCGACCACATGGTTCGTCTGGGCAAGGAAGACAACTTCTGGGAGCACGGCACCGGTCCCTGCGGCCCCTGCTCCGAGATCTATATCGACCGCGGCATCGAGCGCGGCTGCGGTTCTCCCAACTGCGGTCCCGGCTGCGACTGCGACCGTTTCGTCGAGGTGTGGAACAACGTTTTCACCCAGTTTGATTCCGACGGCAACGGCACCTACACTCCGCTTGATCATCCCAACATCGACACCGGCATGGGCCTTGAGCGTCTTGCCTGCGTCATGCAGGGCGTTGACAACCTGTTCCTTGTCGACACCGTGCAGAATATCATGAAGCACATCATCAGTATCGCCAATGTCGAGTACGGTGCTGATGAAAAGAGCGATATCTCTCTGCGCGTTATCACCGACCACATCCGCTCCACTACCTTCATGATCGGCGACGGCGTTATGCCCTCCAACAGCGGCAGAGGCTACGTCCTGCGCCGTCTGCTCCGCAGAGCTGCCCGTCACGGCCGTCTGCTGGGCATCAACCGCACCTTCCTTTCCGAGGTGTGCGATACCGTTATTGCCGAAAACGAGTCTGCTTATCCCGAACTGGTGGATAAGAAGGATTTCATCAAGAAGATCATCTCCGTTGAGGAGGAGAGCTTCGCCCGTACCATCGATCAGGGTATGCAGGTTCTCGAGGGCTTCGTTGCTGCTCACGAGGGTGACACCCTCAGCGCCGAGGATGCCTTCAAGCTGCACGATACCTTTGGTTTCCCCATCGACCTCACCGTTGAGATCCTTGCCGACAAGGGCCTGAAGGTTGACGTCGACGGATTCCAGGCTATCTACAAGGAGCACATCCTTGAGAATAAGAAGCGCCACAAGAAGTCCGATGCCAACGCATGGGCAGGCGACACCGAGACCTATGCCGGAATTCCTGCCACCGACTTTACCGGCTACGGCAAGGACAGAGGCGACGCTACCGTTCTTGCCATCGTCAAGGAGGGTGAGCGAGTCGAGTCCGCTGCCAAGGGCGACGAGGTCATCATCGTACTGGACAGCACTCCCTTCTACGCCGAGAGCGGCGGACAGTGCGGCGACACCGGCGTTATCAAGTCCGGCTCCGCTGTGCTGAATGTTCTTGACACCACCAAGAATCCCTCCGGAATCTTCCTCCATCGCGCCGTTGTATCCAAGGGCGAGGTCTCCGAGGGTGCTATCGTAAAGGTCGCCATCGACGCCGAGCGCCGCATGGCTATCCGCCGCAACCATACCGCTGCCCATCTGCTTCAGGCTGCCCTGCGCAAGGTGCTGGGCACTCACGTCGAGCAGGCAGGTCAGATGGTCAACGACAAGGAAGTCCGCTTCGACTACACTCACTTTGCCGCACTCACCGCTGAGGAGCTGACCGCTGTTGAGGATCTCGTCAACGGGCAGATTCTCAAGTCCGTATCCGTCGTCAACAAGGAGATGCCCATTGACGAAGCCAAGAAGATGGGCGCAATGGCTCTGTTCGGCGAGAAGTACGGCGATGTTGTCCGCGTGGTCAAGGTCGGCAAGTTCTCTGTTGAGCTGTGCGGCGGTACTCACGTTGCCAACACTGCCCGTCTGGGTCTGTTCAAGATCAAGTCCGAGTCCTCTGTTGCTTCCGGCGTGCGCCGTATCGAGGGCGTTACCGGTGCCAACGTGCTGGCTATGCTCCGCGAGAACATTGACACCATCAATTCCGCTGCCGCTGCCATGAAGCTGGGCAATCCTGCCGAGATCGTCCGCCGCAGCGCTCAGCTGGTCGCCGACCTCAAGGATAAGGATAAGCAGATCGAGCAGCTGGGCTCCAAGCTTGCCGGTATGCAGACCGAGAGCATGATGTCCGACGCCGTTGATGTCAAGGGCGTTTCGGTCATCACCGCCAGGCTGTCCGGCGTCGCTGCCGACGACCTGCGCACCATGGGTGACAAGGTCAAGGATAAGAATTCCTGCGCTGTAGCTGTTTTCGCTTCCGTCAACGGCGAGAAGGCTTCCATCTTTGCCTGTGCAGGCAAGGATGCCATCGCCAAGGGTGCCAATGCAGGCGCTATCGTCAGAGCTGTTGCTCAGCTCACCGGCGGTAACGGCGGCGGCAAGCCCGACGCAGCCATGGCAGGCGCCAAGGATATCAGCAAGATCGACGAGGCACTGGCAGCCGCTGCCGGTATCGTTTCCGACATGATCAAATAAAGGAGATTCGATTATGGATTCCTGCATTTTCTGCAAAATCGTAGCCGGACAGATTCCTTCCTCCAAGGTGTATGAGGATGATCTGGTCTATGCATTCAACGATATCAATCCCCTCGCACCCGTTCATGTACTCATTATCCCCAAGGAGCATATCCTTGCTTCCGCTGCTGACGCCACCGAGGAGAACGCCGCTCTGATCGGTCATGTTTTCGCCGTGGCTGCAAAGCTGGCAAAGGAACTGGGACTGGATGGCGGCTTCCGTATTGTTACCAACAGCGGTGACGATGCCTGCCAGACCGTCCATCATCTCCATTTCCATCTGCTGGGCGGCAAGAAGATGAGCGAGGATCTTGCATAACGAACTACAATCAGAAAGGTCGATGTAACAATGGATTTCCATGAGATGACAATTGCCGGACTCAGACGCGAGCTGCCTCTGTGTCCGATCAATGACAAGCTGGATATCGCCGCTTTTGTTATGTTCGGCGATGTTGAGATCACCGTGGCTGCTGCCCGTGATCTGCTGGAAAAGGCTCCGGAGTTTGATATCATTCTCACTCCCGAAGCAAAGAGCATCCCTCTGGCATACGAGATGTCTCGCCAGAGCGGCAAGCCCTATATCGTTGCACGTAAAGGCATGAAGCTTTACATGACCGATCCCATCGAGGTCGCGGTCAAATCCATCACCACCGCCAACGTGCAGCATCTGTTCATCTCCTCCGAGGAAGCCGACCGCCTCATGGGCCGCCGCGTTATGATCGTTGACGACGTTATCAGCACCGGCGAATCCCTCAAGGCTGTGGAGGCTCTCATCGCCAAGTCGGGCGGTACTGTTGCCTGTAAAGTCGCTGTACTTGCCGAGGGCGACGCTGCTCAGCGCGATGATATCATCTTCCTTGAGCCGCTGCCTCTGTTCTTCAAAGAGGACTGATTGTTGAATAATTGATCTGGGGGCGCACAGCAATGAAGCGACCGTTTGCCGTGGTTGGAATCACATATCTGATTGCGCAGACGATCGCGGTGTTATGCGGACTGGCGGTTACCACCGCGCTGTTCTGCATGACACTGCTGTGCGCCCTTGTTGTATTTGTGCTGGTCAAGGAGCGTCCTGCGTGGCTGATGCCGGCACTGCTCAGCTGTCTGGTGTGCTTCGGCATGAGCTGTGGCCACCGGATGCTGGTGGTCAGACCGGCACAGGCGCTGGAGGGCAATACCGTTCTGCTTTCGGGCAGGGTGTGCGAGGCTCCCTATGAATCCTTCGGCAGATATTATTACATTATCGAGACCGACAGGATTCTGCGCGATGATATGCCACAGACGGTTCGGTTCAGGCTTTCGTCCTCCCGTGATCTTGACATTGTCTACGGGGACGGGATTTACACCGAGGTCAGCTTCAGTTCCCGTGAGGAGAATTCTGCTGCTGCCCGTTCGCTCAGAGCGGACGGCGTGATGCTCACCGGCTATCTGCCTTACAACGCGATGACCGAGATCACCGAAGGCTCACCGTCGCTGTACGGATGGATAATCGAGCTGAGGAACAGCTTCGGCACGGCGGCGTCGCGGCTGATGGGCGATGAGCTGGGCGGTCTGCTCACGGGAATGTTCACAGGGGATACCTCCGGGATAGACAAGCTCACTCTTGCTCGCTTCAGAGACTGCGGTCTTTCGCATCTGTTCAGCGTTTCGGGTCTGCATCTGTCGATACTCACTGCCGCGCTGACCGTGCTGCTGCGCAGGCTGACCTCCAACTATCGGGCGACGGCGCTGATGTGTCTGCCGTTTGTGCTGTTCTTCATGGCGTTCTCGGGCTTTTCCATGTCCATCAGACGCGCAGGTGTAATGATGATTCTTGCCCTCATCGCGGCGGTGGTTAGACGGGAATATGATCCCCTTAACTCCCTCGGACTTGCGGCGCTGGTGATATGCCTGCTCAACCCCTGCGCAGCAGGCGATGCAGGCATGCTGATGTCCTTTGCCAGTACCGCCGGAATTATCACTCTGTATACGCCTGTCAGTCGACGGCTGCGCAGGATGGTCAGGTTCGATCCCAAATCCAGAACGGCGTTCATCGTGCGTCCGGTTCTGGAAACCATCGCCACGTCAGTCATCGCGCAGGCGTTCACCGTGCCGATTTCCATCCTCTGCTTCGGAGAGATGTCCCTGACGGCACCACTTGCCAACGTGATCTGCATATATCCTGCGGCGATCTTTATGATGATCGGGGCACTGGCTACGGCGGTGTACTGTATTCCTTTTGTGGGCGCGATCGTCGGATACATCCTGATGCTTCCTGCGTGGATCGCAGGGAAGTTCTGCGTTGTGATCACCGGGCTGATCGCGCTGATCCCCGGCTCGGGTCTGTCGGTGAATTATCCCTTTATGGGGATATTTGTGGCTGGTACCATCGTACTGTTCTGCGTGTGGTATGTGAATTTCGGCAGGGAGAAGGGCAGAGGGTACAGCTTTGGACTGAGCTGTGTACTGGCGCTGGAGGTGCTGCTGTTTTCCGCTGCCCTGTACAACGGCAATGCGATGCTTTCGGGAAAGATAACGGTGTACGGCTCGGACAGCGGCATAATGACATCGCTGACTTCGGGACGGCAGTGTGTGGTCATCGGCTGCGGTACGGACAGCTATCGGGGCTGGCTTGCTTCGGAGAGGCTGTCCGAGGATAACATCACCGACCTGCTTGCGGTGGCGCTCCCCGACTGCTCCGCGCATTACACCGAATACGCCTGCGAGATCATAGAGCAGTATTCTCCCGAGGCGGTGTTCCTCTCCGACGACGGAAGCAGCTTCGAGCTTATCAGCCGGAGCTGCGGCATGGTGGATGCGGATATGTATCACTCAAGAAGCGCGTACTACTCTGCGGATGGCTGCGGCATCAGCTTCCGCATCTACAGGGATGAAGATGATATGGACTGGACGTGGGCGGAATGTGACGGCGTCACCATGCTCATCTGCCCGGAAAAGGGCAACTGCCTGCTGCTTCCCGACGAGTATCTCCGACCGGACGTTGCGCTGATGAGTGCCGCGGGTGTGGTCAACACCACAGCGCTTGAGCCGACCGCTATCGTCGTTACTGCAGCGAACAACACTGCCGCCAGCCGCGCGGTGTCAACGCTGGAGGTTCGTGGAATGGAGAATGTGTTTGCCGCACCTGATGACGGCTGCGTCATCATTGAGAAAGCCGGCAGCGGCATTGAGATAACCAAGCAGTGAAAGGAGGGCTTTTGTGGCTGATATCAGAATGAACGATCTGGAAAAGCAGCTGCGTGCGAACAAGCCTTCACGCGTATATTTCATATATGGTTCGGAAACGTACCTCAAGCGTCAGGCGGTGGAAAAGCTGCTGGATGCCTGCGTGAGCGAGGATACAGCCGAGTTCAACTATCAGCGCTTCGACGGCAGCAGGATGAATGCCGTGGAGCTGGCTGACGCTACGCAGCAGTTCCCGATGCTTGCCGAGCGCCGATGCGTGCTGGTGGAGGATTACGATTTTACGAAAATGTCCGATATCGAAGCCGACACGATGCAGGACTGCATCAACTCTGTGCCCGATTTCTGTGTGCTGATCCTCTGGATAAATGATCTGGACGCAGGTCCGCGTCAGTCGAAGGTTCAGAAGATGGCAAAGCTGTGCTCCAAAATCGGCAGCACCATGCTGCTGGATACGCCCAGAACGGGCGAGCTTGCCGCCATGCTGGTGGAGCGCGCCGCGTCCATCGGCTCAAAGCTGGAGCGTCCGGAGGCGTACCATCTCCTTGAGCGGTGCGGAAACGACATGACCACCCTATATTCCGAGCTGGAAAAGCTGTCGGTCTATGTGGGCAAAAAGCCCATCACAAAGGAAACCATAGACCTGCTGTGCCCACGGTCGCTGGAGGCGGATGTGTTCCGCATTTCGCGCAGCATCATCCGTGGTGACAACGATGAGGCGTTCAGAATAACCTCGGGACTGCTGGCTCAGAAGACCGAGCCCATCGAGATATTCATGCTGCTCTGCTCCGACTTCATCGACCTGTACCGCGCCAAATGCGCCGCGTCGGCAGGGATGAGCGTCAAGGATGTTTCCTCGGCGTTTGATGCCGACTATGCCCGTAAGGAATTCCGCGTAACCAACGCAATGCGTGACCACAGCTCATTTTCCGGCGCGCGCCTGCGCAGATACATCGAGCTGCTGTTTGACGCTGAGCTTAAACTCAAGACCGCGCGCACCGACCGCAAGGCATGCCTTGAGCAGCTTGTGGCGCGTCTGTGCGCCGAGGGAGCGAGACGATGAACCGTATCCCCATAAGAGAAGTAGTGGTGGTGGAGGGAAAGTACGACAAGATTCGTCTCTCGTCGCTGCTGGATGCCACCATAATCACCACCGAGGGCTTCGGGATTTTCAGGAACAAGGAAAAGCAGGCGATGCTGCGCAGGATGGCAAAGGAGCGCGGTCTCCTGCTGATGACCGACAGCGACAGCGCAGGTTTCGTGATACGTAATTTCCTGCGCGGCTGCGTGCCCTCCGACTGCCTGAGGCACGTCTACATACCGCAGCTTGCAGGCAAGGAAGCCAGAAAAACCGAAAGGTCAAAGGAGGGTCTGCTGGGCGTGGAGGGCATGGACACCGACACACTGGTGGAGGCTCTCCGACGTGCAGGAGTATCCACAGACGGACAGAAGGGCACAAAAAAAGAGCCTGCCTGCCTTGACAAGCAGCGGCTCTTTGACGATGGACTTGTGGGGGGCGTGAACAGCGCCGAGCTGCGCAGCCGACTGGCAGGCGAGCTGGGGCTGCCCACAACGCTGACGGCCAACGCCCTCATCGAGGCGATCAACATTCTTTGCGACGAATCGGAATACGCGGCGGCTCTCGCTCGGGTGATGACCGCAGGGTCAGTTACGACGGAGCAGTGAATCGTCACCTGTGACCTGAGCGTATACCAGGCGGTACAGCGACTCGGGATCGTTATAGAATCGCTCACGGGCTTCGTTGACGCGCGCCTCGGTGGGGAGGAGGAGCGAAACGGACATCAGTCCCTTTTCCGGATCCTTGCTTCCGATGACCATGGTGACGTTGAAGCCGCCGCCGCAGGATCGGCAGATAAATCCGTTTTCGCGCTCGTTGCGTCTGCGCTGCAGCATCTTTTCGATGGCAGCACGGGATTTGCGGCGGATGGTGTTGGGCAGACGGCTGCTCAGATCCTCCGATACACGCTTGCCAAGCGGCGCCAGAAGCAGCGCGTCGGTGGCAGTGTTGTACATCAGATGATCGTTGTCGATGAGATGCTCGATGGCGCTGAGCGTCTCAATGTAGTTTGCAAAGCGGTGGGTGAAAATCAGCTCGATGATGTCGCTTTTGGTGAGCGGTTCCTCAAACTGATCCAGCATATAGCAGATGAGGATTCTGATGTCGGTTCGGTTCTTTATGCCGTCGGGGGAAACGCCGACGGTCAGGGTATCGTTATCCATAAGCTCTCCTGTCTGGTTTTGTGCTTCTATTTTACCTCAAAACGAGGCATCTTTCAACCGTGGGGATTCTTTTTGTGAGCAGACCGGAATGGTTTGGTGAAAGTCCACAATATCCCACCCTGCGTGAGGTGGTAAACCTTGACTTAACTGTGTTGCAAGTATATAATTAATTGATATATACCAGTGTTGCAAGGGGGCGACCAGTTGAAAAAAATCCTGTTCCCGGTGCTGCTGATGCTTTTTGCATGTTCGGTGCTTCTCTGCGGCTGCTCAGAAGTATTACCCGAATCGATTCCTGTTACAGCAGAGACATCGGAAAACCAGATAATCATCAGTGAGGTCATGTCGTCGAACAGCGTGTTTATTCCCGCAGCGGATGGACGCTGCTACGACTGGGTGGAGCTGCACAATCTCACCGACCGCACCTTTGATCTCAGTTCCTGCTATATTACCGACGATGAACGCAGTCCCAAGAAGTTCCAGCTCACGGGAGTGGTGCTGGAGCCGGGCGGATACGCGGTGGTGTATCTTTCCGGACTTGGCGGCGTGGATATAGACAACCGGCTTCACGCCGACTTCAAGCTTTCTTCTCAGGGCGAGACCATCTATCTTAACGACCCTTCGGGCCTGATCATGTTCAAGATGATGGTGCCTCAGCTCAACGAGAATGTCTCCTACGGCTTTCCCGATGGAGCGAGAGGTTACACGGAGAATGATGGTGTGTGGTTTGCCGCACCTACTCCCGGCGAGAGAAACAGTGAGAATTATTCCTATGATCAGTCAAAGCTTGTCTACACATCCAACGGAGTGATCATCAACGAATACATGACCGGCAACAGCTATTCCGTCTACGATGCCGACGGCGATTATCCCGACTGGGTGGAGCTTTATAACCCCACCGACAGCGACGCGGATATGTCCGGATATATGCTTTCGGATGACATTGATGCCATCGGCAAGTGGAAGTTCCCTGAGGGCACTGTTATCCCTGCCGGCGGATACCTGACTGTTTTCTGTTCCGGCAAAGACAAGGTGGATGACCTCGGAAATCTTCATACCAGTTTCTCTCTGGGAAGCGATGATACCGATCTGGTGCTGGGCAATAACCAGGGTGTTGCGGCATCTCACACGCGGCTCATCAAACTGCCGGAAAATATTTCCGGCGGACTGGTGGAGGAAACCGGTGAATGGAAGGTTTTTGCACGGCCAACTCCCGGAGGAGCAAACATTACAACTGCTTTTGAACCGGACGATTTCCCTGCCCCGGACATCAATGACGGTGTGCTCATCAGCGAAACACTGGCAGGCTCGTCCTCCGGCGGTACATATAAAACCGACTATATCGAAATATACAACGCCACCTCCGGGGCGGTTGATCTGGGTGGCTATACGCTGTCCCAGTCGCCGGGTGAGGTGGTGTTCACCTTTCCCCAGACTACACTGAATGCCGGCTGCTACATCGTGGTGTGGTGCGACGGCATTGACATATCTGAGTCAGGAAAGACACTGCACGCCGCCATCAAGATCAATCTGGGCGGAGAGCAGCTGTATCTTGCTGATGCCACGGGTAAGATCGTTGACGTTTTCAGCACGGGCAAGCAGATTTACGGAGTGTCAAGCGGACGAGTGGGCAGCGATGTTTCCCGGAGGAAATTCTTTGACAAGCCTACCCCCGGAGAGGAGAACGGCGGCAATGCCTATGACGCCTATGCCCCCAAGCCTGTGTTCAGCAGCATGGGAGGATACGTTGAGAGCGGCACAGAGGTGTCGATTTCCGTTCCTGAGGGCTGCACGGTGCGCTATACCACGGACGGCATACTGCCCGACGAAAGCTCGGCACTGTATGATCCCTCGACCCCACTGATCATCAGCAGGACCACCGTGCTCAAGGCGGTGGCGTACAGAGATAACTGTCTGAGCAGCGAGCTTGCCGCGGCAACATATTTTGTCACGGAGCCGCACTCCATCCCGGTGGTGAGCATGAGCGGCTTCGGCCTTATCGACCACGAGAACGGAATTCTCGTCGAAGGCGCGCACAAGAATTATCGTAAGGAATGGGTCAGGAACGTCCATATCGAATACTACGACGAGAGCGGCGCTCTTGGTATTGAGTTTGATGCCGCGGCGGAGATTTTCGGACAGTATTCCAAGACCGAGGATAAAAAAGGCGTTCGTCTCAGCTTCCGTGAAAAGTACGGTATTTCCGAGGTTGTATACCCTTTCTTCCCCGACAGAGTGGAAGGCAGCAATTCCTTCAGGAGTCTGCTGCTCAGACCCAGCGGTCAGGATCAGACCAAGGGTATGCTCCGCGACGAGATCGTACCCGAGATAATCCGCGGCAGAGTGGATGTTGACTATCAGGAGGTGCGTGCCTGCGCCCTGTATGTCAACGGCGAATACTGGGGACTTTACTACATCCGTGAGCGTTTCGACGAGGATTATCTCGTCAACAAGTACGGCTACGAAAAAGGCAAGATCGACCTCATCAAGTCGCAGATCTTTGAGCAGGCAGGAACCATCGACGATTATATCGCGATGCAGGATTTTGCCAGGCTGAAGGATCTGACCTACAGCAAGAATTACGAACACATGGCTTCGCTCATCGATCTTGAATCGCTGTGCGACTTCTGGATCGTGGAGACATACTTTGCCAACACCGACACAGGCAACATCCGCTGCTACAAAGCTGAGGGCGGCAAGTGGCGCTGGATGGTGTATGACTTTGACTGGAGCATGAACCGCTCCACATACAAGCGTGACTATATCTATAATCACTGCCTTGAAAAGACGGGACACGGTTCGGCAGACTTCAGCAACGCCATCATCCGCAAGATGCTGCAGAACGCGGAGTTCCGTGATCTGTTCATTTCCCGCTACTGCTACCATCTCAACACAACCTTCGAACCCGACCGCTGCATTGAGATCCTCGACCGCATGGCTGACGTTATCCGCGACGAGGTGCCGCGCAACGCCGAAAGATGGCCCAAGCCGTCGGTGGAGTCGTGGGAGAACAACGTCGAGTTTCTCCGCGACTTCTTCGAGGAAAAGCCGGAAATGGCAAAACAGCAGCTCCGCAGCAACTTCGGTCTTTCCGAAGCCGAGCTGGAGGAGTATCTGGAGAAAAACAAATAATTCCCGGCTTCACACACCGAGAACACAGTGAGGTGAACCGCCACAGGTGAAATACAACGGACACACCCTCAGGCACGAGCTGAAATACCTGATAAACTACGCCGAATACCGCGCCATTTCTCTGGCTGCAGGCAGGATCCTTTACCCCGACGAGAACAGCGGCGACGACGGCTATTTCATCCGCAGCCTGTATTTTGACGATCTGTACGACAGCGCCTATCTCGACAAGCAGGCAGGCGTTCTGCGCCGCCGCAAGCACCGCATCCGCATCTACAACTGCAGCGACGCGGTCATCAAGTTCGAGATCAAGGACAAGTTTGACAGCTACATTTCAAAGATCTCTGCCTCCATTACGCCCGAGCAGTGCCGCAGGATGATCCGCGGAAACTTCGATTTCATGATCGACTCGGACAAGCAGGCTCTGCGCGCCGGCTTCATCGACGCGCGCACCCGTCTGCTCC
>SVPO01000138.1 GCA_015065795.1 Oscillospiraceae bacterium
CCGAGGACTGCATATCGTTTGTAAAAGCTGTAATTTCCATAATGATCTCCACGAATACCTACGCCTGCAGCAGCCCGACTATTTCCGTCAGCTCGCCGCAGACAAAATCCGCACCGCAGTCCGCGTCGGAACCATGCACCAGCACGGTGCGCAGTCCTGCTTCCCTGCCGCCCTGTATGTCCGCCACGGGATTGTCGCCCACCATATAGCAGACCTCGGGATTGCCCACAGCGGCGAGGGCGTGCAGAAATATCTCCGCCCTCGGCTTTTCATAGCCGATCTCCGAGGAGAGGAAGCGGCCGGACACATACCTGTCCAGCCCGAACCTTTCCACGACCTGCGTCAGCTCTGGGAAGTTGTTGGAGAGGATGTAATTTTCAAAGCCTATTTCACCGCAGCGCGCCAGAACCTCCCGTGCGTCGTCGTAGAGACGGTAATCGAAATCTGTCACGTTCCTGCGGAACTGCGCGCACACCGATCGGGCATCGTCGCCGCTCACGCCGTTCTCCGCACAGAAGCCGCGCAGAGCGTCCAGCAGATCCTCCCACCACAGCTCACCCGTGCGATGGGGATATTCCCTCTCGGGCGAATACCATGAACAGGCACTCGCCAGAAAGTCCTTGAGCACCTGCTCCTCAAAGGAATAGCCGTGCTGCTCCATCGCCGCACTCAGCGAGCAGAGGAAGGATTGGTTCGGGTGTATCAGCGTGCCGTCAAAGTCCCAGAAGATCACTTTCTTTTCCATGGCACAATCATCCCTTTGGGTTATCGTCCTTTGACTTGTCTTTTCTTAGTCTGCTGCCCACGGTCAGACGGTTGGTTTTTGCAAAGGGCAGATTCGGCTTGACCTTGCACACCCGGTCAAAGGTGACGTGTTCCTTTTTCTTCTTTGCCATACCGCTCCTCCTGTTACAGACGGGATATCATCTGCCGCGGAACTTCTCCATTCGGTACATGACTCCGTCCTCCAGCTCCTCGATGCCGTTCTTGTAGCCGTAGCCCATCTTCTTGTAGAACTCCACGCCGGTGATGGAGGCAGGAATTTCAATTCGATCGGCGCGCAGGAAATATTCGTCCTGCTCCAGCGTCTCGATGATCAGCCTGCCCACGCCTTTGCCCTGATACTCGGGCAGCACGAAGATGGTCAGCAGTATGCTTTCCGTTTCGCTGCCCCAGTAGGGAGCGATGGCGCCGCAGCCCACGATGCGCGAACCGTCGCACACAACATACATATGCCCCTCCTCCGCGCGTTTCAGCAGAACCTCGGGGGAGTGGGAGGCGACGTTGTAGTCGATATACTCCGGGGGATAGTCCTTGCTGTTGCTTACGCGCAGCGTGGTGATAACTACCTGCGCCGTTTCCTGCGCGTCCTCCGGACGGAATCTTCTTATCTCCATGTTAACAGTTCTTTCCTCCTGCCATAATGTGTTGATGCAGGAGAAGATACTGCACCGTAGCAGTATCTTCTCCCAATAATTATGCGATTACCTGTTCAGAGCAAAATGATCTTCGACTTTCGTTACTGTATCCTCGACAGAGGAATCAGCGGTTCGTTCCAGCCAGAAATACCCGCTGGCTTTAATGTCCTCATAGTGTTTCATATTAAGGCTTCTGAGGGTCTCACTGCACACGCGTTTGGCTTTTGCAACATCGGATGCGCTGTGGATGAAATCGCTGAATCCCTGATGATCGGGACGATTGCAGTAATCCTCAACCAGATCAGATGGGTCCTTTATCAGAAATACAATCCGTGAAGGGTCGGTCAGCAGGCCCGCGTCCTCCAGCGTCAGATGGCAGTCGCACAGTACGATGCGATCCCGGGAAAGGCGGATCAGATCCAGCAGTACGAAATCGAGCTGTTCCCTTGTGTTGCTCAGCAGCCACTGCTTATACTCCTCAACCGAGCGGCCGAAGAATTCATCAGCATCACGGAAGATCCGGTTCATCGCAGGCTGAAATTCCGGACAGGACATCTGCTTGTGCTCCTCGAATTGTTCGTCGATGTCGAAGAGGAGCAGATCGTGCCTGCGCGCAAGCTCACGGGAAACGGTAGACTTGCCGCCGCAGGGCGTTCCGGTTACGAAATAAACATTCTTCAGGTATTCTTTTATTACGTTGTCTTGAAATATCATGTTGTTTTCTCCTTGTATAAATAGTTTCAGCATTTTCTTTTTCAGCATAAAACTATCTCTACAACAGCTTTATGCAATCAGATATTTCCAATCCACAGGAACATCACCATTGTATCTTCACCTCCACGGGGTTATTTTTTGTTTGATTTGTATTTTGTGCCCGTGAGAAAGCGCAGGAAAGGTATCCTGATGCTGATCTCGCAGTACACAAAGGTCATGATATACGAAGCGATCACGGTGCAGGCAAACAGCACAGCGGTATTGTTTCCGAAAAGACCGTACAGCACATACTGCGCCAGTACGACCCAGATGAAATGCCAGATGTAAAAAAGGAAGGAACGGGTGCTCATATATCCCGACACCTTTCCGCTGAAGCCGAGATACCGCTTTGCCATACCCAGCAGAGCGATGACCATCACCCACTCGGAAACATAATCGGTGACGGTGTTGAGCACGCCGAAGTCCCTGCCCGACCAGATAAAGAGATACACGTTGAGCACGGTCGCCGCCACGCCCAGACCGAAAAGCGGCAGGCGATATTTCTCCGCCTTGTCCATGACGTTCTCGTCGGCAAACACATAGTAGCCCAGCAGGAAAAGATACAGATACTCCGCAAGGCTCTTGCCGCCAACGGAAAGCACCTCGCTCAGCAGAGGGAGGGGCAGACCCAGCAGCACAACAGCCCACAGCGGCAGCGGTCTGCGCGATTCGGCACCGAACTTTTTCAGCAGCGTGATGATTCCCACGCCTGCGGCGGAGATCACCAGCAGGTACAGCAGAAACCAGAACTGCCCCAGAGAAAAACCGCCGTCTGCGCCCGTCAGGTCGGTGAATTTAGTGAAGAACACGGCGTAATGACGGAAGAATCCCCCGTCATAGCCGCAGTTGAAGCGGTCGGCGATGTAGCACATCACCGGCATGAGCACGATGGTGCCGAACAGGAACGGGACCAGCAGCCGCCTGACGCGCTCGGCGAGATATTGCCTGCCGCTGCGCTTCTGCAGCGCGAATCTCGTGCTGATGCCTGCCAGCACAAACAGCAGCGGCATGAAATACGGACTGAATAACACTACAATGCTGCTGAGCAGACGGTTGCCTTCGAAGAAGATATAGTTGGGTTCGTCCCACACGTTCCACGCCATCGCCGTGTGGTAGGGGATGAGTATCAGAAGGATCATCCACCTCAGATTGTCGATATAGTGCCTGCGCACGCCTGCAGTCATAGTCCTCACCGCTTTCCTCCGATAATTTATTCCTCAAACCGATATCCCACGCCCCACACGGTCAGTATGTGCCTGGGATTCTTCGGGTCGTCCTCCAGCTTTTCGCGCAGCCACTTGATGTGCACCGTCAGCGTCTGCTGCTCGGAATCGCTGCCGGGACCCCATATCCGCGCAAAGAGCATATCCTTCGAAAGGGTCGCGCCCTTGTTTTCGCACAGCAGCTCCAGCAGGTCAAATTCCTTGGCGGTGAGCTTTATCGGCTCGCCCTTGCGGGCGGCGGTACGGCGCACCTTGTCCAGAACGATATCTCCGCAGGTGACGGTATCGCTTTCGTACCGCCTGCGGAAAATGCCCTTGATCTTGGCTATCATTATGTCGATGTCAAAGGGCTTTTCTATGTAATCATCCGCGCCCAGCACCAGACCGTTGAGCTTGTCCTCCTTGGTCACACGGGCGCTGACGATGAGTATGGGCGTGTTGAAATTCTCGCGGATCCTGCGGCAGACGGCAAAACCGTCCATCCCGGGCAGCATCACGTCGAGAATGACCAGCTTCGCGCCGTATTTTTCGTAGATCTCCAGCGCCTGCTCGCCGCTGTATGCCGCGCTGACCACATAATCCTCGGCGCGCAGAAAATCACACAGCAGGCCGGATATTTCCTCGTTGTCCTCAACTACAAGTATATCGATCATAACAGCACCCCGATAGCAGTCTGCAGTATAATTCTGCGGAATATAACGCGCAATGCAGAGACGGATATACCGCCTCTGCTCAATGCGTCCTGTGTGAGATCTATTGCCTTACCAGCCCATCTCCATGAGCCAGTTGTTGATGGCGCGCTCTCTGTCGCGCAGAGAGGAAACGCCGTCGTATATATCAAGATTATACTCGCCCTTGATGTTTCCGTCAACGATGTACATCACTCTGGTACAGCGAGCGGCTACCTTTGCGTCGTGGGTGACCAGCATCACGGTGGTGCCGTCGCGGTTGACCGCGCCCAGCATATCCATCACCTCGTCGGAGGCGGCGCGGTTGAGGGCGCCGGTGGGCTCGTCGGCAAAGATGACATCGGGCTTGTTGATGAGGCTGCGGCACAGGCAGGCGCGCTGGAGCTGTCCG
>SVPO01000012.1 GCA_015065795.1 Oscillospiraceae bacterium
AAGGTGGTGCGGGACACGCACAGGTCGTCAAGGCCCTGCTCGATGAATGCGATCATCTCGTTCTTGCGGCTCTCGGGCTGGATGAAAGCAGGGTTATCCTTGTAGAGCTGCAGCAGACGGTCGGCGTAGTTGGACAGACGGAAGAAATAAGCCTCCTCCGAAGCCTCAACGCACTCGCGTCCGCAGTCGGGGCACTTGCCGTCCACCAGCTGGGACTGGGTCCAGAAGGACTCGCAGGGAGTGCAGTACATTCCCTTGTACTCGCCCTTGTAGATGTCGCCCTTGTCATAGAGCTGCTTGAAGATCTTCTGCACTGCCTCGACGTGATAATCATCGGTGGTGCGGATGAACTTGTCGTAGCTGATGTCCAGTGTCTCCCAGACCTCCTTGAAGCCGTCCACGATGGGAGTGACGAACTCCATGGGAGTAACGCCCTGCTCCTTTGCCTTCTGCTCGATCTTGAGACCGTGCTCGTCGGTACCGGTCAGGAAGAACACGTCATACCCACACATTCGCTTGTACCTCGCCACGGCGTCGGCGGCAACGGTCGTATAGCTGTGACCGATATGAGCCTTGCCCGACGGATAGTAGATGGGCGTGGTGATGTAGAATGTCTTTTTGTCCATGATGATTCCTCCGTTTTAGTGTGGGTATTGGGTATGGCACACACGCTGACGTGCTGCGGCTGACTGCGAATCAGCCTGACGTGTGAGTATTTTTCATTATATAGCGTTTTCACGGAAAAGGCAAGAGCAAAAAATCATGGCAGCCGAAAGCCGGCTGCCATGACGCTTCAATATGAATTTACAGACCGAAGTCGATGAAGCCCTCGTCGCCGCCCAGAGCCTCGCTGCTCTGGGAAATGGCGCCGCCGTCGGGATTATAGCCGCTGTGCTGCGGTTCTTCCTCCTCGGCATCGGGGAGAACCACCGGCGCCGCATCATCCTCATCGGCAAAGGCGCTGCCGCCGAATACGTCCGCAGGGCGATCTTCCGGCTCCGATTCGGGTTCGGGTTCAGGCTCGGACGCGAACTCGTCCATAGCATCCTCTGTCTGAGTGTCCACCGAAGCCCAATCGTACGAACTCTCCTCGGGCTCAGGCTCGGGCTCGGGCACAAACACGGGCTCAGGTTCAGGTTCAGGTTCAGGTTCAGGTTCGGGTTCGGGCTCGGGCTCGCTCATAACGGGCACGGGACCGTAGAAGCCGCCAAGGAAAGGCTTTTCTTCCTCCGGCTCCTTGTGCTCCTCGATGGCAGGAACATAAGGCTCCTCGTAATCGCCGTCGGTGATTCCCTCCTTGAGATCCGGACCGGGAATACGCTTGGGGAATCCTGTTGCCAGCATGAGCAGACTCAGTCCGACGGTAACGCCGCAGGCGATCAGGATCGCCAGACGACCGGCGTAGAATCCGGACAGAACGGCTCCGCCCACAGCACCGATGACAGCACCAACAGAAAGACCGGCAAATGCGCCGCCGCGCTCATTGGGCAGCAGAGCGCTGTACACGCCGGAGGACATGAATATTACCGCCAGACACAGCAGTCCGCAGGATGCCACCGCCATAACCGGCGAGGCAGTCCACACCATGGGCAGATAAGCCAGACCGGCGATCACGCCGCCGAGGCACAGTGCGCCGCGCTGTGCTTTCTTTGATTTCAGGCTCAGGCGGTTGCCGAAGCAGAACGCCACCACGGGCGCAACGGTGATGATGGAACGGGCGGTGACCGAATAGTCGCTGTCCGCCAGATATCCGGTGATGTACACCCACACAAAGCCGCAGGCAATACCCAGGGGCACCAGCGACAGCATAAGACCGGCAAGAGAGGAAATGCGGCTGCCGGCGCGGTCGGTGATATCCACCGTCTGATCCAGATCCTCCAGCAGCTTGATGGAGATGGCACAGGAAGCGCCGTTGAGCAGAAGCATTGCCACCTTGACGCCCGGCTCGCCGGAGGCATCCAGCAGCCACGCGCCCAGAATGACACCGGTCACCACGCCCAGCGCGGTGCACAGATAGGCGTATTTATCCTTGCCGAACAGCATATCGGACTGCGCCTGATACTTGCCGATGGTGCGGTAGGAAATGCCGTAGCACACTCCGCAGATGGCGATGAGGGCAAGGGGTATGTACCACTCCTTGAGGAATGCTACACTGTCAAAGAGTGAGGTATCCTTGATGAGCATCAGCATCAGAGTGCACACAGTGGCGGCGATGAGGCTGATGTTGGAGGGAGCCTCGGTAAGGCGCTGGCGTACCTTTCTGGCAAAGAACCAGCCGGCAAGGAAGCACAGCAGATACAGCCCCACGGGCAGCAGCGCGGTGACGCCGCTCAGCCACTCAGGCAGGAAATCGAAGGTGATGAGGTTCTTCATCTCCTCGGCGTGCACCAGCAGCATCAGCGGCAGACCGGCACACATTGCCACGAAGAACAGCACGGGACGGGCTGCCTCTCTGCCGCAGCTGAGCACACGGCAGGAGCGGTCCACCTTGCGGGGACGGAGCAGGATGTCCAGCAGCTGCATGATGCCGTAGAAACCGAAGGAGAACATGGCGATGAGCGCCACGATGCGCAGCAGCAGCTCGATGGCGGCAAAGCCGAACAGGGAAGCGGTGGAGCCGCCCGGCTCACACAGCTCAAGCACGCCCACGGGACGGCCTGCGGTGGTGAACACCGGCACAAAGGCGGACATGAAGCTGCCCTCGCCCCGGGAGTATTCGCTGAAGGTCAGCTGACCATCACGGTAAACGCGGTCGATGTATTCCGGCGAGGCGGTCACACCGATGCGGCTGTTGGTGCTGGCAGCGAAAATGCCGCTGCTGCCGTCCATGCCGTCAAAGGCTGTGCCCACCGGCTGACGCTCAGGCGCCACAAAGAGATAGAGATTGACGTGGCGGTCGGCGTTGGTTTCGCTGCGGTCAAGCAGTCCGGGCAGCTTGTCGTAAAGCTCCTGATAGTAGGGAGCGTCGGTGCCCAGCTCCTCGCCCAGCATATCCTGCAGGTGGATGCGTCCGGCAAGCACCTGCTGACGCAGCTCGTTGCCTGCGGACTGGCGATACTGACTGCTGTAGTCGGCAGACATCATGGCAAACACGCACAGCGTCACCGCAGTCAGGATAACCGCAAAGCGCACGATGTGCAGGCCCAGCTCGCTGACGCGCTCGTTGCGCACCCAGCCAAGACCCCACACGGCAAGGCGGAGCACCACCAGTGCCGCGCCGCCCAGCAGGACGTAGATGACGATCTTTTCATAGCCGGAGGGATCGGAACCGGCAAAGTAATAGACCAGACCGGCTGCGACGATCATTATCGCCATCAGCGACAGCCACATGGCAACGCGCAGCACGTTCGGGGCTTTCTTCTCCTTTTTCTTTGTCACAGTTCATTCACCGCCTTTTCCTTGATACGGTTCTTTTCGGTGATAAGCGCGGAGACGAGGTAGTAGCCCACGATGAGCACGCCCACCACGAGGGAGATGATGACGATTCGTCCGCTGACGGTGCTGTTATAGTCAAAGGAATCGCGGTGCACCACGCTGACGGCGGTGACGGCATAGGGCATGGCGTCGCTTTCGTCGGTGCTGGGCACAAAGGCAATGCACACGTCACCCTCTCTGACCACGCCCTCGATGCCGGTGAAGGCGTTTCTCAGGGCGGTCTCCATTTCGGGGATCATGGTGCGCTCGCCGTCATCGTTTCTGGTGACCAGACCGTGCTCCTCCAGCATACCGTCATACCGCTGAGCTTCGGCGTAGATCACCGGCTGTCCGTCCACCATGGTGTAAACGCCGCCGGTGTACAGCGTGTCCTCGGCGATGAAGCAGCTGTCCAGCTGCTTTGTGTACAGACCCGCCACATAGTCGCGTCGGTCCTTGTCGCCGATGTCCACAGCCTCTCTGTCCACCAGATGGCTGATGGAGTGTGCCAGCTGGACCGCGTTGTCCTGCGCGCTTGCCTCGGCGGCGTCGGAGTATGTTTTTTCGTACGCCGACACGATGGTCACGCAGCAGAAGATGATGGCGAAAACGATGGCGACGATCTCAAAGATCGTGCGCGTCCATACGTTTTTGACCTGCAGTCGTCTGTAGGGTTGCTTGGCGGTAGCCATTTACCATTCCTCCATTCTTGGCAAAGCCCCGGGGACTTTGCGGTGAAATCTGCTCCTGTGAGCAGGTGAAGTCCGCCGACTGAGCGGATCAGTAGTTCTTCAGCTCGTTGAGATCGTAGGGCGTCTGCTGGTACACATAGTAATTGAGCCAGTTGGTGTACAGCAGGGACGAATGGGCACGCCATGTCATATAGGGCAGGGACGCGGCATCGTCGTCGGCAAAGTAATTCTCCGGCACCTTGGGGTTGAGCTTGCGTCCGAGGTCGCGGTAATACTCCCCGGCAAGGGTGTGACGGTCGTATTCCGAATGTCCGGTGAGGAAGAACTGACGGCCGTTCTTGTTTGCCACCACGGCAACGCCTGCCTCACGGGAAACAACCAGCACCACCAGCTCCTCGTGCTTTTCGATATCCTCACGGTGCAGGCCGGTGTTGCGGGAGTGAGGAATGAGCACACGGTCGTCAAAGCAGCGCACCAGCGGATGATAGCGATCCAGCACGCGGTGCTCGAAAACGCCGCTGAGCTTTTCGGGCAGGTCGATCTTGGGCACGCCGTAGTGATAGTACAGCGCAGCCTGAGCGCCCCAGCAGATGTGCAGGGTGGAATAGACGTTGTGCTTGCTCCACTCCATGATGGTACACAGCTCATCCCAGTAGTCCACCTGCTCAAAGGGCAGGGTCTCCACCGGCGCGCCGGTGATGATCATGCCGTCATAGCGGTTATCCCTGACCTGATCGAAGGTCTTGTAGAAATCCAGCAGATGGGACGAATGGGTATTCTTGCTGTCGTGGGTAGCCATCTGCAGCAGCTCGATCTCCACCTGCAGCGGCGAGTTGCCCAGCAGACGGAGCAGCTGGGTCTCGGTCTCGATCTTGGTGGGCATGAGATTGACGATGAGTATCTTCAGAGGACGGATGTCCTGCAGACTTGCCCGTTCCTCGGTCATGACGAAAACATTCTCGCTCTCGAGTATCTTGTGGGCAGGCAGTTTATTGGGTATCTTGATGGGCATCTGTCAACATTCCTTTCTCGTGCGGCGGAGGATCCTGCCTCCGACAGCAAACGGGTACACTTATTCAATATAATGATATTTATATATACTGACATATTATAACACACCGGACCGCGCGGTTCAATATGTCTTGCAAAGAGATATTATCGTTTTTCTCCCTTGCCGTGTCTGCTTTCCGGTTGAAGTTTTTTCGTTTTTGTGATAAGGTTTATCTATCCCATTTACTGAACCATAACATCGGACGGAGGTGCCTGAGATGAAAAAAATAACCGCACTGCTGCTTGTCCTGCTGATGATGCTGTCGTTGTTTCCGCCCCGGCGCGCGCTGGCGATGGAATCGGTCTTTGACCATTCGGACAGCTATTACGGCAGCGAATACCACACCGCTCTGCGCCGCGTGGAGCTGAGCGGCGATCTGCGCAGCGACATTGTCGCCGTGGCGCTCTCCCAGGTCGGCTATCACGAGGGCAGCTCCCCCACCGATCTGGGCGGCTCCTCCTCAGGCAAGAAGAATTTCACCGAATACGGCAAAAACTTCGGGCTGGAGGGCGACAGCTGGTGTGCGGTGTTTGTATGGTGGTGCGCCCGTCAGGCAGGAGTTCAGGAAAGCATCATCCACAAAACCGAGTGGGCAAAGACCCGTCTGCAGCCCTTTGCCAGCCTGCCTTTTGAGCAGTGCGGCACCATCCGACCCGGAGACATCGCCTTCATCGACACCTCCGGCGGAACCGGAAGAGAAACTCATGTGGGCATCATCGCGGAAGTCTCCTCCGACAGGATAACCGTCGTTGAGGGCAACTCGGGCGACAAGGTGGTCACGCACTCCTACTCCCGCGGCAGCGGAAGCTGCCTGACCGCTTCGTCGAGCACCTGCATCCTGTTTGTCGGCTCACCTGATTACAATGGCGTCAACAGCGCCCATGCTTCCTACAGCACGGCTCTTGCTTACGCCCCGGGCACGCAGGCGTACTCCTCACCCAACGGCAGCCGAACCGAAAAGCTGGGCAGCAGGGAATATATGATCCTGTCCGGCGATCTGTCGGGCGAATGGATCCAGATCGTCGCCGAGGACGGTCTTGGCTCGTGGTTCATTCCCTCGGAGGGCGTGACGATCATCGAGCGTGACCTGCCTCCCATCACAGGCTACGACGCATGGGGCGGATACTCCGTACCTGCAGCTACCACCACTGCCACAACTGCCGCAGCCACCACGACCACAATCGCAGCCACAACCACCACTGCGTCGTCCACCGCCGCGACTGACACGGAGATCACCGTTGGTGACCATCCCTCCGGAGAGGAAATGCAGACCACCGTCCCCACCGGAATACATACCGAACCCACACATCCCGAACATTCCGGCGACGACAGCCGCCCCTCCGCTGATTCGGGCGGCTCAAAATGGACATCGGTCGCCATCTTTTCCCTCATAGGTGTCGCCTGTCTGGGCATCCTTGCCTGCGTGGGCGGTAATTCCCGCCGCAGAAAAACGCGCTGATTCCTTCGCGCAATGTGATTCATCGAGGTATAATTATGTCTGATCTCAACCGATACCGAGGACGATCGCCCTCATATCGCCGCGCCGCACCGTCTGACAATATCTACCGCACCCCTCTGCTCATCACTATTCTCGGACTGGCAGTCATCGCCGCCGTGTTCCTCTGCGCGTGGGCAGGCGTGTTCGGACGCTCCGTGCCCAACACCGCCGCCTCCATAAACGCTCTGCAGGCGGTGGCGCACCGCATCACTCCCGACGAGGGCAGACAGCTCATGCGCGACATGAAGCTGGACAGCATAATCGAAGATATGACCACCCAGCAGAAGGTGGGACAGCTGCTCCTGCTGCGCTCCCACAACATCCCCGACGAGCAGTTCCGCGCCGAGATATCCGACACCTGCGCAGGGGGCGTGGTGCTCTTTGCCGATGACATCAAAGGCAAGGACAGCGCTCAGCTCACCGAATACATCCGCAGCCTTCAGCAGTCCTCCGACGGCAATATGCTCATCTGCGTGGACGAGGAGGGCGGCGACGTTGTGCGCGTGAGCAGCAACCGCAATCTGCGCTCGGCATCCTTCCGCTCGCCTCGCAGGCTGTACGCCGAAGGCGGCATGGAGCTTATCGCCTCCGATGCCACGGAAAAAGCCCGATTCCTGCGGCAGTTCGGCTTCAACGTCAACTTCGCTCCCGTGGCGGACGTGGTCACCCTCCGTGACGCCATGATGTACCGCCGCGCCTTCGGCGGAGATGCCGCTTCCACGGCGGAATTTGTGCGCACGGTGGTCACTGCCTCGGAAGCCGAGGGTGTGGGCACCTGTGTCAAGCACTTCCCCGGCTACGGCAACACCTCCGGCGACACCCACAACGGTGTGGTCACGCTGGACACCACCCTTGAGCAGCTGCGCGAAAACGACTTCATCCCCTTTGCCGAGGGCATCGAAGCCGGCTGCGGTGCGGTGATGATCACCCACACGGTGATGAAGGGCATCGACCCCGACCATCCTGCCACCATGTCCCCTGAGGTCATCGGGCTGCTTCGCGAGGAGCTGAGCTTTGAGGGCGTGACCGTCAGCGACGGCATGGACATGGGTGCCATCCGAGCCTACAGCGGCGGCAGGGACGTGTGCGTAACGGCGTTTCTGGCAGGCGTTGACCTGATGTGCACCCCCGATGACGGACGGGCAACACACAGGGCACTGTGCGACGCCGTCGCCGACGGGACCATCTCCATGGAGCAGCTGGACGCAGCTGTGCGGCGCATCATCAACTGGAAGCTGGATCTGGGGCTGTACGCCGAAACCGCCGCGTAACGCCGCAAATTCGGATACGCTCAGTAGTTTGTGCACGTCATACAACTATCCGTTTATCGGACAAGCATAAAAACGGTACCCACAGGGGCTTCCCCCGACGGGTACCGTTTTCGCGTTTAAGTAAAGAGATCAGGGTCGATGATCACTGCTTTCTGTCTTTTTTCCATCTTGCCCTCCACATACCTGACGATGTCGAACACCTGCGCTTCGGCACAGCGTCTCACCGGCATGGGCGGCGCCGGGGGACACTCCAGCTTCATGCGGAAGCTGGGAGTCAGGCTTGTCACAAAGGGAAACGCCACGCCATCGCGGAACATCAGCGCCTCGCCTCTGTAAAGCTGATTAAACTTATAGGTGGGCACCAGCGGTTCCTCGCGCAGGAAGCCCCGGGAATCCACCGAGCTGACCTTGCCGCACTCCTCGCTGAGCTCCTGACGGGTGCGCTCGTCGGAGACATTGAGATAGATGCGGATGCCGCAGTTGTTGATGATGGTCTTGGCGCGATCCTTACCGAAGGTGACATACAGCTGGTCAATGTTCTGCACCATCATGAAGATGCGGATGTTGCGCTTGCGCGCCACGGTGATGAGGTTGCTCATGTTGGGCACGGTGATGTTGGCAAACTCGTCCAGCAGCAGGTTGACACGCACGGGCAGGCGGTTGCGCTCGTACTTGCCGCCCTCGCGGATGAGCAGCTGGCACCACTGGTTGATGAGCGCCGCCACCAGCTGATGGAGCGCGGGCTTTTCGTCCGCCATGACAACGTACAGCACGCACTTTTTGCGTCCGAATTCGGTGATGTCAAAGTCGGAAGCGGACAGAACCGCGGACAAGCCCTTGGATGCCACATACACGCGCATATGCTGGTCAAAGACAGAGATGATGCTCTTGCGGGTGTCGCTGGGGGCGTTGAGGGTGCCGGAGATGGAGAAATAGGAATACTCGTTCTCCTTGCCCCTGAACAGCAGCTTGAGGGGATCGGAGCTCAGTCCGCCTCTCCAGCCCTGGGCATTCATCGCCACCACCGAGCGCATATGCACCTCCTGCGGTTCGGCGCACTCCAGCAGCTTCAGCATCAGTCCACGGGTGTAATCCGCCGCTGAGTTGTTCCAGAAGGGGTCGTCGGTGGACTTTTCCGAAAAGATGGCATCGGCAAAGTCGCTGACCAGCTCCACCGCGAAGTCCTCGTTGCCGGCACGCATCTCTGCCGCAGGCACCTCCAGAGGATTATAGCAGTTGCTGTGCTGCGGATCGCGCAGGTTGACGGTCAGCACGTCGTAGCCTGCTTCCTTTGCCATTCCGGCGGTCTTTTCATAGATCTCACCCACCGGGTCGATCACCACCGCCGATTCACCGGCACCGATCATGGTCACCAGCGAGGGTATGACCACCGAGGTGCTCTTGCCTCTGCCCGTGGCGCCCACGGTGATGACGTGGCTCTCCGAGCTGTCAACGTGGATGGAATTTTCGTCGCTGGCGATGACCACGCCGCCGCTTTCCCATTCCCTTCCTGCCAGAGTGCCGTAATTTGTATCACGGAGCATTTCTTCACGGGTGGCAAACCGTGCTCCGTATCCTGAAGTTCCGTTCTGCATTATTGTTCTCCCTTTTTCGGCGCACATGGCGCGTTATCGTTCCTTTTTACTTCCCACGCGCCGCCCACATCCACAGTGGGCGGCGTCTTTCATCGTCGCCGTCTCCGTCCACAAAGCGGAGACGGCGTACCCACCGGATTCCCGTCCGGCAGGTTCCCCTTCGGCAGCCGTCCCCGACGGCCGCCCATCCGTTTTTTCACCTTTTATATCGTTCCCATTATGACTACGGAGACGTATGTTCTCTGTCTGTCATGCCTTGAAGCCGGTGGTGCACTGGGGATCCTCTGCGCTGCAGCGCAGTCCGAAGGCATCGGAGCGTGCGTACTCTGCCAGGAGAGACGCAGGGATGCGCCTGCGCACACCGCGCTCGGAGGCGGCGCCGATGAGGTCATCGGCAATGATTCCGGCGGTGCGGTAGCCCTGGAAGGAGGATCCTTCCACCGCGCTGCCGCACATACGCAGCAGTTCCTCGCGGCCGCAGCGATCCACGGTCAGGCCGCACTCGTCCAGCTGACGGCTGATGTTGGCTGCCAGCGTGTGAGCGGTAAAGCGTTCGGTCTCCAGACGGCGCAGACTGAAGTGAGGCAGAAGCAGCGAATAGAGCTGATCCACCTTTTCTTCGTCACTGCCGCTGATGCCGAAGACGAAGATGATGTTGTCGCGGTGGCCGGCGGCAAAGCGGATGAGCTTATCCACCACATAGGAACCCAGATCGTTCTCCCAGCCGTCCATGCGCACGCCCACCACGCCGCGGAAGCTGTTGAAGCGGCGGCAGGCGTTGATGGCGGTCTGCACCGCCGCGACAGGGTCGTCAAGATGGGGATCGGGGCGGACCTCGATGTAAGGCACCATGCCGTCAAAGCGGAAGATATCCGCCCGTCTGACCATTTCGACGATCTGCTCCAGACGGGAGCTCCAGCCGAAGCCGATCTCCAGCGGCAGCACATAGGCTCCCACCGGGTTGCCCTCGGTGCGCTTCTTTTCCGGAGTGTGTCCTGCGCGGAGCATCAGTCGCTTTTCCTCCTTTTCAAAGGAGCCGCCGACGTAGCTGTCCGCAGCGGGATAATTTCTTGCTGTGTTGATGTTGTTCATATCTTTCCCCTTTACTTCCGTACGTTCTCTCATTCCATAGCCCGGTACATTCCGCGGCTTTACCCAGCCTCTCCGCTAGTGCATCCTCCGCATCCTGAGACAGTTTCAGAGACCGATCGGGGAAACGGAGCTGCCGGCGATCGGTCCGGCAGACGTTTCCTTTCTCTGAGCTTTTCCCGGGGTTTTGGAAAATGCTGGCTGCTTCGGAGGGCAGCTTCTTAATTATGCAAACTCCCGCACGTCTTGTCAATACAGCTAAATACCCAAAGAGCACAAAAACGAATCCTGCATGCGTGATGCGGGATTCGTTTTCTTCGATTGGGAACATTCGCAGAGCCGTGGGAAACGTCGGTTTCACTTTTACATCTCCGCGAATCTGTCACGGTATCATAAGCAATCGGTATTTTGTTGTGCCGATTCGGAAGCTTTCGCATTGTTATCACATTTTTCGCAGTGTTTAGCGAAAAAGTATATGGTGAATGGGGAAATTTATGTCAAATTATATATTTTAGTCGATTAAATAACTCCCCTCCTCCGCCGCTGTCCGGCAAGATTGGAGGCGAATTTTCAGAGCGCTGTTTTTGCCTGCGCCTGTGTATGATAACACGTATTCAAAGCTTTGTCAACATAAAACTTCTCAAAATTGCAATTATTTTACACTCAGACGTTTCGTGGATCGTTATTTGGCCCCTTTGCTGTGTATATTTGCCGCTGAAGCCGCCAACAATAGCACTGCGGAACACGACTTTCCAGAATACACATCCCGAAAGGAGGTGCCGCCCCGGGTCACCGCAGATTTCCGGCGCGGCAGATGATATGTCACTGAGATTTGATAACTCCGGCGAGAAGAAACGCCCCTCCCCCAAAAAGAAGAACAAGCGCAGTCTGAGCTTCTACGCAGCCATACTGCTGTGCGTGGGCGCGGTGGCTCTTACGGTGGTCACCAACCGCGCCGACAGCGGCAGTCCGGCTGCAGAGGATGCCCTCTCCTCCGGACAGTCCTCGTCGCTGCCCTTTGACGATCTGCCCACCGTGGACGAGACCCTCGCCGACAGCTGGCTGATAAGCGACGTAACCGTCTCCCCAGCCGACGCGCAGCCTGCAGCGGTCACCACGACCACTACCTCTGCCGCCCCCTCCACTCAGCCCTCGCGGATGAACATCACCGAAGCACCGTCTGTCCCTGAGGTTGTACCGGCATCGGCGCCCATCAGCTTCCGTATGCCCACGGGCGGCTCGGTCACCTCGGGCTATTCCGGCGATGAGCTGGTATTCTGCGCCACCATGTGCGACTGGCGCGTGCACAACGGCATCGATATCAGCGGCGAAGCAGGCGCGGAGGTCAGAGCCTGCGCCGACGGCATAGTGGAAAACTTTGCCGCCGACATCATCTACGGCAACACCGCCATCGTCCGACATGCCGACGATTCCATCATGTACTACTGTGGACTTTCCGACACGCAGATGGTGTCCGCAGGTCTTGAGGTGCACGCAGGCGATGTCATCGGCTATATCGGCGAGGTTCCCTGTGAGCTGGAGGACGGTCCTCACATTCATCTCGCCATGGTCAGGGACGGAAAATTCATAGACCCTGCTCCCCTCCTCGGGAAGCACTGAACCCGGCTGCTGCAGAGCTTTTCTGCCTGCAGCGGAGTACATGCCCCCGTGATATCCCGTTAAGGGGCGCAGACTGGCGCGGCTGCGGCGTTTTCGCTGTACCGCGCCTTTGCTGCGTCCGCGCACGCAGGGAGGCGGCGGACGAACGCAGTGAGCAGAGACTGCGCAGCAGGCTCGCAGGCTGTTCGCAGAACAGCTCCGCCGCCGGGGCTGCCCCGTTCCGCGGCGCCGTAGTTTTCGGGCATTTGCCTCCCGATTTTCGCCATCGCTTAATATCTTACTTCTTCCACTTGCCAAGGCAGCGAAAATATGATACTATAGAAATAATTAGGTCACTTAATAAAGCGAGGTAATTATCTGTGAAGGATCCCGCGACCGGTTCCAACGTGCAGAGCATTTCCGGGCTGGGTGTAACTTCAGCCGTATGCGCTCTGTGCAGCTACTTCTTTCTGCTGTCCGCATTTTTCGGCATCGCCTTCGGCGTGGTTGGGCTTATGCGCCGCCGCAGGGACGTACTGTGCTGGGCGGGGATCATCCTGTCGGCGATCTTTCTCGTCAGCGGAATCGTCACCATGGCGCGGCTGTGCGGCAGCCCCGAGCTGGAATCCATACTGATGGGCTGACATCTCCCTCGCTGACAAATCTACATATTCGGAGAACACGATGGAAAACAAAGGAAGCAATCAGAGTCTGGTCAAGATGACCAACCAGAATCTCATTCTGCGCGAGATACGCGCAAACCAGCAGCTTTCCCGTTCCGAGCTGGCAAAGCGCCTGCACCTTAGCAACCCCAGCGTCTCCAAGCACGTCGACGACCTGCTGGCGAAGGGTCTGCTCATAGAAACCGGCTCCATGGTCACCGACATCGGCCGCCGTCCCATCATGCTGCAGTTCAACGGCAAGCACGGCTGCGTGGCGGTCATCGACCTATCCAGCAACAACGCCCGTCTGTGCGTCGCCGACCTGCTGGGCAACAAGCTGGAATACGCCCGTGTGGAGGGCGACCGTCTGGTGTCCCCCGAGGAGATCAGCCGCATCGTAGTCACGCTGCGCGACATGCTCAACCATCTGGGAGACCGCTGCGGCAAGCTCATGGGCATCTGCATCGGCACCCCCGGTCTCATCGAGCCGGAAAGCGGACGCATACTGCTCTCCTACCGCTTCGAAAAGCAGGCGGAGTATCCCGATCTGGTGGAGATCTTCCGCTCCTCCTTCGAGGTGCCCGTCATCGTGCGCAACGACATCAACCTTGCCGTTGTGGGCGAACACATCTTTGGCGCGGGTCAGGATCTTTCCTCCGTCATGATGCTGAGCATCAACGTAGGCACCGCAGGACTGGGCGCGGTCATCGACGGACACTCCTACGAGGGTGCCCACGGCTACGCCTGCAGCATCGAATCCATCCTGCTGCCATCCAATGATCTGTCCGCACCGCTGCGTTCCCTCTCCGAGCTGCTTCGGCTGGACAATCTCGTATCCGGCGTGCGCGACATAGTCGCCGACGGACGCGAATCCATGCTGCGCGAATGGGTCAGCGACCCCTCCGACCTGACCTTTGATGACATCGCCCGTGCATGGGGCATGAGCGACATCGCCGTCAGCACCGTGGTGCGCAAATACACCCGGGGCGTGGCGCTTGCCTGCCGCTGTCTGACCGCCATGTTCGACCCCGAGCTGATAATCATCGGCGGACAGGCTGTCAAGCTGGGCTCGCCCTTTATCAACGAGATCAACCGTCTGTACGAGGATCTGCCCGGACATTCGGCAGACCTGTGCCTTGCCAAGCTGTCCGACTCTGCGGTCATCTTCGGCGGCATCGACCTCGCCACCCGACAGGCAATCGACAACGTGGTGCAGCAGTGACTATGATAATTACCGAAACGATCAACAACAGCACAGAACAGACACGGCAGGTGATCCTTGATCATCCTGCCGGCTTTTCTCTCAGCGGCACGCTCATCAGCGGACAGTGCTTCCGCTGGCGGCAGCAGCCCGACGGCAGTCTGCGCGGCGTCGCCGGCGACCGCGCCGTGACCATGCTCCAGCGTGACGGACAGGTGGTTATTCTCGGCGATGACCGTCCGGACGCGGAGGACTTCTGGCGCGATTATCTGGACTTCGGCACCGATTACGCCGCCATACGCCGCCTTTCGGTGTGTGCCGAGCCACGTCTGGAATCCGCCGTGAATCGCTGCGGAGGGGTATTCATCCTGCGCCAGCAGCCGTGGGAGGCATTATGCTCCTTCATAGTCTCACAGAACAACAACATTCCGCGCATCCGCACCATCATCGACCGCCTCTGCCGCCGATACGGGCAGCCCATTGCCGCTGCCGACGGCACTCAGGAATGGGCGTTTCCCTCCCCTGAAGCCATCGCCTCCGCAGGCGAGGAGGAGCTGAAAGAATTGGGGCTGGGCTACCGCGCAGGCTATCTGCCTGCCGCCGCCCGTGATGTGCTCAGCGGCAGCTTTGACCCTGCCGCACTGCGTGAGCTGCCGCTGGACGAGGCGCGCAAGGCGCTGCAGGCAATGAAGGGCGTTGGCCTCAAGGTTGCCGACTGCGTGCTGCTGTTCGGTCTGCACCGTCTGGACGCTTTCCCACGCGACGTGTGGATAAAGCGCGCGCTGGAAGGCGAGTTCAGGGACACACCTCTGCAGAACACACCCTACGCCGGCGTGGCTCAGCAGTATATCTTTGAGTACATCCGCACACAGGGCAGCGAAGGCAGCAATTAGCCTTGCGTTCCATATACCACCTGTAATATCCACGATTAATATTCCTCATTAACGAGACAGATAAAGCCCGGAACGGTTCTGCCGTTCCGGGCTTTGTTTCGCGTTATGTTGTCAGGGGAGAAGAATTATCTTCTGATGGCTCCTGCCTGACGCTGTCTTGCCTTGAATTCGCGGTAGGCACGCTCGGCAGCCAGTGTGCCGAAGATCAGCAGACCGGCAATCAGCATGACGATGCCTGCAATCTTTACGCCGGGATTCTCCTTGATGAAATCGCCGGTGCCGGGGCCTTCGCCGGTGCCGCCGTTACCACCGTTGCCGCCATTACCGCCGCCATTGCCGCCGTCGGGCTTTTCCAGTCCGCCGGGGGTGTTGTTGCCGCCATTACCGCTGCCGCCGGAGGAAGCAGCTTCCACCTTGAGCTTGGCGCTGCCGACGAAAACTCTGCCTTCGACGGGATACCAGCCGTCAGCCCTGCGCTCGTATTCCTGGAAGGTGACGCGTGCGGTGTAATCACCGGCAGAAAGACCGGCGTAGGTGGGATCTTCATCGAGCATTTCTTCCATGACTCTGTCGGAAGCTCCGCCGCCGGGCAGATCACGGGAAACGGGAGACTTGCCGGTCATGGTCCAGCCCGAAGGCAGGTAGCAGAGATCGTCGCCGTCATACCAGCCTCTGATTTCCAGCTGGACCGGCTCGTTGGCCTTGATAACGGATTTGCTGAATTCTGCAGCGTCACCGGGAGCGGCAGGAGCGCTGGGCTCCACGACCTCTACGTTGATGGTGCGGCGTTCGACATCGACAGCCCCGTCGATATCCTCGCCCTCGCCGATGGACACGACGATGGATGCCTTGCCCACGTCGAGACCCTTGATGGTGACGACAGACTTGTTCTCGTCGAGGACATTCTCCATGGTGACCTCGACACTGTCATCGTTGGTGTTGACAGCCTCGCCGCAGAAGGAGTTCCTGTGCGCGTCATCCATGGTCACGTTGTAGACCACCTCGGCGGTCTCTCCGACCTCGATAACCAGCTTTTCGCTGCCCTCGGCAAGCTCGACCTTCTTTACAAAGTCCTCGCTGCCGTCGGTGATGTTGATCTCAAAGGGGAACTCAACAGTTCTGGAAACGCCGTCCTTCTCAACAGTCAGGGAAACGTCGATAACCGCGGTGTTGCCTGCCGCAATGCCCGCTCTGAAAGCGTAGGAGAAACGGGCGTTTTCGGTATCATCAAGCGCAGGCACGTTCAGGAAGATGCCCTTGCCGTACTTGTCCTGATCCATGGTTGCGGTACGGGCGGTGATCTTCGCGCCGGAATCATTGATGAAGTTCGCCAGAGAAGTCACCTTTCCGTCACCGGTCAGCACATAAATGGTGTTGAGCAGATCAACATTCTGCTCGGTGAGGAGAATATCCTGCACCTCATCCTGAGTGAAGGAATGGCTGGGATAGCCGTAGAGGAAATCCAGCTCGAAGCAGCTGCAGGCTTTGCAGCGCGCGCCGTCCTTGTAGCACCATACACCGTAGAGGCTGTCGGTGCAGCCGCCGCAGTCGGGGCAGGTCTCGCAGATGTCGGCGATGTGCTCGTGGCAGTTGTGCTCGTCGCACCATTCTTCCTCGGCGTCGTAATTCTCGCTGCCGCAGAAGGAGCACTTATCCTCCTCAACAGGCGCGTCACCGGGGGTGACCACTTCGTCATCGTCGGCATCGCCGGGGGTTACAACTTCATCGTCGGCATCGCCGGGAGTGACAATCCGGTCGTCATCCTCCGCAGCAACGACGGTGGATGTGACCACTGTCTCGTCGGTGGGAGTGACAACAGCGGCGCCCTCGTCGCCCTCGGCAGCGTAATAGACCATCATACCGCTGAAGATCAGCAGGATGGAAAAGGCAAGCGCGAACACGCGCATAATATTTTTGGGATTTCTTCGGTTGTTCATATCTCGTTACCTCCCGTTTCTTCCATAAAACAATGCCGCAGCGGACATCGTCATAAATACACAAGATAAATATAACACACCTGCTCCGCTGCGGACAATGGCTAAATATGAATTTTTTGTTAACTATACCGAAAAATATGTATTAATATGAAAACGGGCACAAGATATGCCTGCTTCTGATCACACGCGTCCTGCAAATACGCGGTCGTAACGCTCCTGACAGCTGCGGATGACCTCGATGGCGGCCTCGCGTCCCTGAGGCTCTCCAACCTTGATGGGCTTGCCCTCGAGGGTCTTGTAGAACTCGAGGAAGTGCTGGATCTTATCCAGAATGTGACGGGGCAGCTCGCTGATGTCCTGATAGTGGTTGTAGGAGGGATCGCCGAAGGGGATGGCGATGACCTTTTCGTCAGAGCTGTCGCCGTCGGTCATCATGACCACGCCGATGGGATAGCACTTGACCAGCGTCATGGGGTGAATGGCTTCCTCGCACAGCACCAGCACGTCCAGAGGATCGTCGTCGGCGGCGTAGGTACGGGGAATAAAGCCGTAGTTTGCGGGGTAGTTCATGGAGGTGTACAGCACGCGGTCCAGCTTGAGCATACCGGTCTGCTTGTCCAGCTCGTATTTGTTGCGGCTTCCGCTGGATATCTCGACGCAAGCCATAAAATCTTCGGGGGAAATGCGCTCCTTAGCGATGTGATGCCATATATTCATATTTATATACTCTCCTCATATGCTCTCTGGTGCTTTATTCTGCACTAAGATTATATCCGATTTTTGTACCGCGCGCAAGACCGCAGTCAGCCGCCGCAGAAAAACTCATCCAGCCTGCCCTCGCCGCCGGCAAGGTTGTTATACAGCAGACAGACGTAATCCTGCAGCGCCTCGGGAAGCTGTGCCACACCCTGATAGTCGTGCCACTGTCCTTCGGTGTCGTACCAGTCGCCGCCGGAGAGAAACACCGGCACCTGACGGGTCAGCTGCGCCACATAGCTGTCGTAATCCGAACGGGCAGCGCCGGCGCTCGCCAGCACGCAGGAGCCGAGGGAATGGAGACTGACGTATTCCGGCAGCCAGCTCTCGTCTAAATCGCAGTTGGACCACACCACATAGGGCGTGCCGCGCAGCCGCAGGTCGGCTTCCTGCTCGGAATATTCCGCGCTGACGATATTATTGGCAAAGCTGGTGGTGTGGTCGCCCACCATGCACAGCACCACAGGGCGGTCACCCTGCTCGAAGTATTCGATGAGGTCACACAGAGCCTCCGCAGACAGGGAAATACCGGTGAGGTATTCGTTCATCTGGTCGGTATACTCCCCGTAATCGTCCAGAACGTGAACGAGGTCATCCTCAGGCGGGCAGATCTCATAGCCGCCGTGGTTCTGGATGGTGAGCAGATAGGCAAAGCGCGGACCGTCACCCATATCCTCGTACCAGTCGATGAGATGCTCGTAGAGGCACCGGTCGGTCTCGTAGCAGCGGTCGGCGTAATACTCCCGATGGGTAAAGTCAAGATCGGTGTACATCCGGTCAAAGCCCATGTCGGGATAGCCGATGTGGCGGTAATAGTTCTCTCTGTGCTCGGAGTTGACGCTGATGGTGGAATAGCCCTGCGCCTCCAGTCGGCTGACCACGCTGTCGGTCTGTCCCATATCCAGCGACTGGAAGGGGGTGATGCCCGGGGTCAGGTGCAGGGAATTGCCTGTGAGGAACTCGTATTCCGAGCAGTTGGTTCCGCCGCCCACCACGGGTGACGTGGCAAAGCCGCGGATGAGATCGTCACGCTGCGCAAAGGCGGCAAAGGGATCGACATCTGTGCGCAGGTCGGTGACCTGCGACAGGTCGAAATAGCTCTCGTTGAGAATGAAGATAACGTCGGGGGACCGGTCCTGTCCTGTCAGCTTATCCTGACCGAGGAATTTCTCCGCCGCGGCGGCTGCCTTTTCATCGGAATAGCCCTCGGGGCAGAGCAGCACATCATTCACGGACAGGGCGTTCTCCAGCAGGCAGCTCAGGGTACCGTAGGTGGTGAGAGGATCCTCCCACTCCCATGTACGGGTGACCTCCGGCTTGATGGGACGGGGTCCGAAGAAGCCGAAGAATATCATCACAGCAGACAGCAACAGACACGCTGCGCGGACAATTATCCGCTTTCTGTCCCAGCGCTTCTGCCTGAGACCGATACGCCGAAGCAGGTATATTCCCACCAGTCCTGCCGCAAACAGCAGCACCTGCAGCATAACCGAACGGCTGACCTCCAGCCGGTAACCTGCCAGCACCTCGCCTGTGGTGCCGATGTTGCCCACATCCCGTATGCTCACGGGTGTGCCGTGCAGGTCGATGACGTAATGGTTGAGCACGCCGTACACAAATGCAAAGGGCATGGTCACCGCAAAGGCGATCCACCACCTGCCCGTACACAGCGCAAGCAGCGAATCCAGTGCGAACAGCAGCGAGGTCTCCAGCAGGATGTACACAGGCGCCATGGCTAGGCTCTCGCGCACGCTCTGGTAGCACATCTGCATGATAAGCCACTGCATCAGCGCCATCAGCGGAACAAGGACGCATACCAGTCCGCTGCTGAAAAACGCGGTGCTCTCGATCCTGTCTCGCAATCCTTTCAGTTTGTTCAGAAAAGCGCCCATGATTCAGCTCTCCTTGCGGTCGGTAATATCCGACCTGTCACTGTTTTCCGGATCCTCTCCTGTCTCCTATGAAATGGCGCACGCCGGGGGGCGTTTTGTCCTGCTTGCCGTTTTTCAGCCTGTGGATGAGCCGTACTATGCCCTTGACGGCAAGATACACGGCAAAGGCGGCAATAAAGCCCCACACACCGTAGAAAACGTCACGGGTTTCCATCTGCCCTGACCCGCTGACCTTCTGACCCACCTCTACCGCAAAGGTGACCACCAGCACCACCGTGAAGGTGTATATCCACGAGATGGCGGTCACACTTCGTTTGGCAAGCCATTTGAACAGCAGCTGCACACAGAAGAACAGTCCGATGCCGAAAAGTCCCACGACAACAAAGTGCATCTGTTTGTCGTTGAGCCCCCACGACCGTCCGTCGTTGACAGACATCAGCCAGTCGTGCAGGCGCGCCAGAATATCAGCCAGCCATCTGAGCAGTTTTTCCATACAGGCACTCTCCTTCAGCTATTCGGGGCGGCGCGCGGTTTTATGCGCGCGGCTCCAGCAGCTTTTTCTGCCGGTCGTCAGAAGGTGGTCCTGACGAAATACCCGATCATATCGTAGTCGCCATTTGACCAGTAAAAACGAACATTAAAAAAGAGATACACAGTCTGCCCTGCCCATTCGCTTTCGCCTCTGGCGGTCAGTTCTTCCAGAGGCACATACTCCGCCAGCAGCCTATAATCCTCACTGTAGACATCAACGGTTTCTCTGCCCATAATTTCGTAGACATCAACGGTCTCTCCGTCGATTTCCACTTCCTCGCCCACCGCGACGCGAAACTCCGGCGCGCTTCCAAGCTCGACAGAGGGAATGTCGTCGGCAAAATCCGAAAGATACTCGTAAATGGACATGGACTTCAGATCCCCGTCTGTAAACTCGCTTCCCCGCTTGCCGGATCTGAACGCGGCATGGCATGTGACCGGCGTGCCGTCACTGCCGATCATTTCCGCAGATACTATGGCTTCCTCGCCTGCTTTGGCTTTTCCGCCGCACCCGGAAAGCGTGGGTATCATGAGCAGCAGGATCATTATCAGGCTGATAACGCGGTATTTTTTCATGTGAGATTACCTCCTTATTATGTTCGCGCATGCTACGCGGATGTTATGTAATGACAAATAACAGGTGGATTTTATCCGGATATCACAGCTCCATGATTATGCACTCGGGCAGGCTGCGCTGCAGCTCGTTGAGCTCGCCCCGGGACACGTTCGTGTTGTCCACAAAGAAGGAGCCCAGCCAGTACATATTGCCCAGCACGCCGATGCCGTCCACCTCCATGTTCTTCAGGGTGATGCTCTCCAGCATGGTGAAGGATGTCAGCGGCGAAAGGTCGGTGACGCTCACTCCGTCCAGCGTCAGCTCGGAAAGGGCAGGCAGACGGCTGAGCTGGGAAAGATCGGTGATGTGCGCGCCGCTGAGACGCACCGAGGTGGTGTCGTAATCAAACTGCTGACCGTAGATGGTGATGCTCCAGTCCACGTCAAAGCCGTAGAAGGGGGCGTCCACGCTCAGCTCACGCAGCTCGTCGTCGGTGAGCACCGCGCCCGTGAGATCAACACGGGTCAGGGCAGGCAGCCATTTTTTCGCCGCCGCCAGCTCACGTACCGATGCCATATCGTTGGCAGAAAGCACGGTCACGTCCGGAGAAAGACCGCCCAGCACGGGCACTGTCCACTGGATCTTTGCGTAAGGGTAAGCCTGCCGCAGCTGCTCGTATTCTTCGCAGGATACGCTCAGTCCGGTGAGATTCAGGGAGGATACCCATGGCAGCTCCGATGCAGCTTCTATAAGCCGCTGAGCGCTCACACCCTGCGCGTCGGTGATGGTCAGATCGGTCTGATTGCAGGGGATGCTCAGTCCGCCCAGATCCACGTTGTAGAGGATGAGGGCGTCGGGGAACAGCTTGCGCACCAGATCCATCTTGCTCTCACTGATCTCCTCCACGCCCGTCAGGTCGACGACCGTGCCCTTTTCGGTGGTGGTCACATACCGTGCGTACTGCACGCTGGCGCTCACCGCAGCGGCGGCAAGCAGCACAACTATACCCAGCACCACCCAGCGGATGATCTTTCCGGCAGTGCCTTTTTTCTCATTCTGTACGGAGATCTCCTTCTCCGTTACAGGTACTTTGTTTTCCATTTTCGTTCTCCTTTGTCTGCGGCGGTTATCAGCCCTTTGCCTCCAGCCAGTTGACGCCGGTGTGGGCATCAACCTCCAGCTTTACATCCAGCTGCGCCGCGCCGGTCATTTCCTCCTCCAGCAGACGGGCGACAAGGTCTGCCTCGCCTGCCGGACATTCCACTATCAGCTCGTCGTGCACCTGCATGATCAGCCGCGCCTCGGGAGCCTCCGCTCTCAGCCGTGCCGCCACGCGCACCATCGCCAGCTTGATGATATCGGCGGCGGTGCCCTGCACGGGCATATTGCGCGCCACTCGCTCGCCGAAGGAGCGCACGTTGAAATTGCTCGCCGCCAGCTCGGGCAGATAGCGGCGGCGACCCAGCATGGTGCTGGCGTAGCCGTCGGCTCTGGCGCGGCTGACCACGTCGGTCATATACTGCGCCACGCCCGAGTAGGTGGACATATAGCCGTTGATGTAGCCCTGCGCCTGCTCACGGGTGACACCGATGTCCTTTGCCAGCGAGAAGGCGGAGATGCCGTAGACTATGCCGAAGTTGACCGCCTTTGCCGCCGAACGCATCTCCGGAGTGACCTCCTCGATGGGCACTCCGTGGGTCTGTGCGGCGGTGAGACGGTGTATATCCGCGCCGTTGTTGAAGGCATCGATCATGGTCTTATCCTGAGCCATATGCGCCAGCACGCGCAGTTCGATCTGGCTGTAGTCGGCGTCGATGAGCACCTTGCCGCTGTCCGCCACAAAGAACCTGCGCAGCTCTCTGCCCAGCTCGGTGCGCACGGGGATATTCTGCAGATTGGGCTCGGTGGAGCTGATGCGGCCGGTGCGTGTTTCGGTCTGCTGGAAGGTGGTGTGCAGCCGTCCGTCGGCGCCCACCAGCGGCAGCAGACCCTTGCAGTAGGTGGAGCTGAGCTTGGCAAGACCGCGGTACTCCAGCACCTTGTCCACCGCCTCGTGACCCCTGAGGGCTTCCAGAGCGTCGGCACTGGTGGAATAGCCGGTCTTGGTCTTTTTGCCCCCGGGCAGCCCCAGCTTGTCAAAGAGCGCCTGACCCAGCTGCTTGGGGCTGTTGATGTTGAACTCGTAGCCTACCAGCTCGTGGATATCGCGCTCCAGCTCCCCGATGCGATCCTCCAGCCGCTCGCCGAACCGCTCTATGCCTGCGGCATCCACGGCAAAGCCGGCGGTCTCCATCTCGGCGAGCACCACCGACAGCGGCAGCTCGATGTCTCTGAGCAGCGCGGTCAGTCCGTGCTCCTCCAGAGTGGCGGAGAGCTTGTCGCACAGCCCGGCAAAACGGCAGGCATCCGCCGCGCGCTCAAGAAATGGCGGCAGCTTCATGTCGGAGATGCCAAGATACTGTCCCGTCAGCTTGTCCAGCTCATAGTCGGAGGCAGAGGGGTTGATGAGATATGCAGCCAGCGCGGTGTCAAACACAAATCCGCAGGGCTGGCCGGTGCGCTGCTCGCACAGCCAGCGGCTCAGACGCTTGCAGTCGTGGGTGCGCTTGGCGATGATCTCCTCGCAGCCCACCACCGAAAGATAGGTGAGGGCTTCCTCGCCGTCCAGCAGGCACACGCCGTCCTCGCCGCACACAGCAGCCCATGCCGGAGCGTCCTTTTCCCAGCCCACCACAAAATCGGCGGTCTTTGCGCTGTAGGCGGCTCGCACCGCTTCCTCCGCCGAAGCAAAGGACACGGAAACCTCCTTAGGCGCGGCAGGAGCGTCCGCCGTCCGAGGGGGTTCGCCCGACTGAACCTCGCTGCCGTCCTCGGGGAGATCCATCTTCTTGAGCAGGGAGAACAGCTCAAGGTCGGTCATCATCGCCCTGACCTTGCGGCTGTCGGGGGCGGCGACGGCGTATTCCGCAGGGTCAACGGGCACGGGGGCGTCGGTGCGCACCTCGCCCAGCCAGCGGCTCAGTTCGGCGCTCTCCCTGCCCTCGATGAGCTTTTTGCGCGTTCCTGCCTTGATGTCGGGGCTGTCGATGTTTTCGTATATCTTTTCCAGCGTCCCGAAGCGCGAAACCAGATCCAGCGCGCCCTTTTCGCCTATGCCGGGCACGCCGGGGATGTTGTCGCTGGTGTCGCCCTGAATGGCCTTGATATCCAGCAGCAGCGGCGGCTCCACGCCGTACTTTTCCTTTATGGCTTCCTCATCGTATACGGTGGCGGTGGGGCGTCCCTGCTGGGTCGCCAGCAGACGGACGGTCACTCCGCCGCCCACGAGCTGCAGGGTGTCGCGGTCGCCGGTGGCGATGACGCAGCGGTCGCCGCGCTGACGGGCAGCCTCGGCGAGGGTGCCGAGGATATCATCCGCCTCCCAGCCCTCGGCGGTGACGATGCGGTAGCCCAGCGCGGTCAGCAGATCCTTGAGGGGCTGCATCTGGCTTGCCAGCTCCTCGGGCATACCCTTGCGCTTTGCCTTGTAGCCGGCATATTTCAGATGGCGGAAGGTGGGCGCGCGCATATCAAAGGCAACCGCCACGCTGTCCGGGCGGGTGTCCTCCATGATCTTGTTGAGCATGGTCATAAAGCCGTAGATGGCGTGGGTGGGACGACCGTCACGGGTGGACAGTGGGCGCACGCCGTAGAAGGCGCGGTTGACGATGCTGTTACCGTCGATGACCAGTATGTTCATGTGGCTCTCCATTCGCATATCAATGAGGTTTATTATCGTTATATTATACCACACGGTTTCATGAATATAAAGATGCCTGCGGCAAAAAACTCTGCCGGACACACAGCAGAAGGCTGTCGCAGAGCATCAGCCCTGCGGCAGCCTTCATTGATTCGCTGTGATTATCGCGCGCGGTTCAGACTAGTGCCTGATGACTCTGACCGTGAGCTGGAGATTGAGCGTGCCTCCCGCTTTGACGGTAACATTGTCAACGCTTCCCACGAACTGGACGATCTCGCCCTGATCCTCAACGGTGACGTTGACGGTCATGCTGTAGCTGCCTGCAGGCACCGAACTGAAGGAGAATCTGCCGCTGCTGTTGGAGGTCGCGCTGTAGGATGCGCCGGTCTCCTTGTTGGTGATGCGGATGGGCAGACCGCCAATGGGAGTGGTGCCGTTGTGCAGCACAACGCCCTGAATGGCACCGTTGGTGTTGACCTCCAGCATGAGGTTGACCTCTGTCACCTTGCCGTCGGAAACGACGATCGTCTTGGACACCTTGGAAGCGGTCTCGCCCCTGATGATGGCCGTGACGATATACACGCCGGGCTCGATTTCCATGGAGAAGTGTCCGCTGCTGTCAGTAATATCGTTGGCAAGCATAGTTCCCGGCGAACCGGCAGATGCCAGCGTCACCATTGCGTTGGGAACGCCGACCAGCTTGCCGTTCATGATCATATTGAGATATCCGTCAACGGTGCCCTTCTGCTCCTCGGGCTCAGCCATCAGATAGAGATCCTGAGTGGCCTTTCCGGAGCCTTCGACCTCCAGAGTGAAATAGCCTGTCACATACCCGCTCTTTTCGACGGTGATGTTATAGTCGCCCGCCTTCAGACCCGAGATGCTGTATTTGCCGCTGCGGTCGGTGGTTGCGGTAAAGGGCTGTACGCTTTCATCCTCCGGAGCGAAGGTGACGGTAACTCCGGAGAGAGCATCGCCGTGGTCGGCGACATTTCCGGAGGTCACCGGCTCAAACACCTCGTACACCGTGCCGGAGACGGTGACGGTGTCATCAACGGGGAGATAGGACTGGATAACGTAGTCGGGCAGGACATTCTGACCGCCGAATACGTAGACGTTTTCGGGATTGATCTTTGCCACATAATCCACCAGGCTGTTGGCGTGTTCGGTGGATTCGGGCGCGGCATAGGCGGTCATGCCCACGCCGGCACCGGGATCATAGGTGTAGGCAGTATGGTTGACATCGGTGAGCAGCAGCGGTGCGCCGTGCTTGGCTGCAAATACGCCTCCTGCCAGAGCATCGGGGAAGGTTTTGCCGGTGGCAAAGGCGAGGTTCTTCTGGGGGAACGCGTCCTCGAATCTGATCGCCACCTGCAGAGAGGTCTCATAACGGGAGCTGCCGTAGGTGCGTGTGATGTCGTAAATGCCCAGAGCGTTGAGATCGCTGCGGATATTGTCACCCACAGCGGACTGACCGCCGATGATGTGGGCGGTGGTGGCACCGGTGGCAGTGATGAATTCCTTTGTGGATGCAGGCAGTCCCTTTTCCTTGGTGGAATAGACGACCGGTGCGCCCTTGAGAGCCGCGACGGGTCCAACGGAAAGGGCGTCGGGATAGTTTTCACCGCTGACGATGAATATCTCCTGAGAGGTGCCCTTGAGCTCACGGAGCCGCTTGGCTACCTCCACGGCGGTGTCGTATCTGGTCTTGCCGGAAATGCGGTCAACGGTGTAGTTCTTCGATCTCAGCTCATTGGCGATGTCCTCACTCACCGCAGAGGGTCCGCCCAGGATATACACCTTGGTGGCGCCCAGAGTCTGGATACGGGAGCGGACGGTCTGGTTGAGCTGCTTGCCGTTGACCAGCAGAATGGGAGCGTCCAGCGCGTAGGCAAGGGGCGCGCCGGCAAGGGCATCGGGGAACACGGTGCCGTTTGCGAGAATGACGCTGGAGCTCATATCCCAGCCTTCCTCGGCTATCCAGTCGGCAGTCTGATAGCGGTCGGAGCCGCCCATTCGTTTAATGCTGGCAAAGGGCTGCAGACCGCTGATAGCCGGTGCAGATACAACGGCACTGAACACCAGCACGACAGCCATCAGTGTGGCGGCTATTTTTTTCACAAACGGTTTCATTTGCGCATCCTCCTGAACTGTATTTTGGTCCTGAGCGTCTTTCGCCGGCACTGAAACACACATCCGCCCTCCCACTCGCGCCCAGTAGACAGAGCAGAAACTTTTGACATTTGTGCACAATATTTCCACCAACAAAAGAACAATATATCATTATTATACAAAAACATATCCGCTTGTCAATGGTCAAGTTGTCAATCCGATACCGATGTGCGGCTGCTCTCTGCACAGGAATACAGCAACTGCCGTGTCGTTCGTCCAAAAAAATCTGTCGTTTGTCGCCCCGCCGATTCGCCGCTGAAATTCTGTGGCATAATGCAGACACAAAGAAAAACCGCAGCAAGGAAGTGATTCAGCCATGTCCGTCTTTTTTGCCGACGCCGACCGTATGTATGACTCCGCGGCACAGCTTTCAAACGTCATCATACGGATGAACACCATCCGAAATCAGGTAACCGGCACGGGCCGGGGGCTTCGCGGCAGCTCGTCGTACATATCGAGCGCAAAGCGCAGGGTCAACGGAGCAGCGGAAGATATTTTCTCGCTCATCACCAAAATGAACTCACTGCGCATCGCTCTGCTTTCCGCCGCAGAAAACTATTCGGAAAGCGAGCAGGCAATCATCAGGAACCTCACCGCAAGTTCAATATCCGTCGCGCCCGACAGAATCATATGGCCTTTCGTCACGGATAACCACGGTGTCCCCGATATTCCACTGGATATCTTCCGGGATCTGTTCGATAAGTACCATGACGATTCTCAGAACCCGTTTCTGTGGCTGCTCGGCAGGACCGAAGGCGTGACCAAGTTCTTTGAGAAGTTCTCCGGCTGCGATGCGCTGGGAGGAGCCGGAAGCTTTCTCAGCTTTGTCTCCCACGGAATGGATATTTTCAACCACGATCCGTCATCGAAGGAATTCTGGTCCGCCATCTTCGGTGCAGGCTCGGACGGCTCCGGCATCGCCGAGTGCGTCTTCGGCCTGATGAAGAAAACCGACGGCAAGGTCTGCAGCGGACTGCTGGGCGGATTCCTTGGAATGTGCTCCGAGGGCATTGACCTCATCGACATGAGCATCACCGAGGGCATGAAAAACGCCGGCGGCTTCATCCACGAGGGCGGTGAATTCGTCACCAAGCTGATCGGCTCCGATCTCAAGGGCTGGGAAGCTGTCGGACAAAACACCAGGCTTTCCGCCATCACCTCCTGCCTGACTATGGGCGCCTACGCCATCGGCGACCTGTGCGAACGCGGCGCAGACGGCTCCATCTCATGGGACGACATCGCCCAGACCTCTCTGGGCACGGGCATCACGGGTGCAGCCTCTCTGATAGAAGGCGTCACCTTCGGCATCGTGGACATCGACGCCGAAAACGCCAACGATATCTTCAACAAAAACATCGAATACATGACCAACGCCATATCCAACACCGGCGCGCCCACATGGGCACAGCTCGCCATGACGATTCCCGGAGCGGTCACCGTGACCGCAGTGAGCGCGCTGGAGGTCGTCGGAGACCACCTCTCCGACTCCTGGAACTCTTTTACTTCTCTTTTCAGATAAACCCTATAACCCTGATACAGATTCATTCAATTAATACCTGAAATATGATTACGGAGGATACTATTATGCTCGCTGCCAATGATTATCTGCCCATCGGAACCGTCGTTCTGCTCCGCAAAGCCATCAAGAAGGTCATGGTCATCGGCATCATGCCCTCGCGCATGACCGGTGAGTCTCTGGTCAACGAATACGATTATCTGGGCGTCACCTATCCCGAAGGCTTTATCAACAACGATGCGCTGCTGCTTTTCAACCACGATCAGATCCTCGATGTGGTATTTGAAGGCTATCGCAACCCCGAGCGCACCGAGTTTGTCAACCACGTTCAGCGCAACATGGACAAGCTGCTGGAGCAGGTGAAGGTCCAGCCCGCGGCGCAGTGAACTTTTTCATGATAACAAAAGCCGAGCCGGCACAGGTGCATCGCGCGCCTGCGTCGGCTCGGTTTCGTAATTTGCTCCCAAGGGAACAGATTGCCTGTCAGTTGCCTGCCACGGCGGTGGTTGGAACGGTCACGCTCTCCACCTCGTCTTTGACCACTGCGGCGAATTCATCGGTGATGATATCGGCATTGCCGTCAATGGTGACGCTGCCGTCCTCGCCGATCTCCACGGTGACGGTTTCTCCCTCCACGGGGGAATCGTCCACGGGCAGACCTGTCTCTCCGAGGATGCCGCAGTCCTCCAGCAGCTGCATGGCAGCCTCGGGGTCGGCACGGGAGGGATCGACGGGCAGGGTGAACATGGTTCCCTCGCCGGTATAGCCCTCAGCAAAGGTGATGGTGCCGTCCTCGCAGAGGGTGAATCTCTCGACGGACGGAGCAAGACCCTCGTACACCGCCAGATAGACGGTGCGGTCGGCGAACAGCTCAAGGTTGGTGTAGTCAAAGAGATAGTAGCGCACGCCGTCAACGGTGATGCCGTGCCCTGCGCAGTTCAGGCTCCAGGCGTTGACGTGATGGGGTGCCCAGCCCTCCACCAGCGGAGAGATGGCGTATTCTCTGCCGGTGTCGTCATATTCCAGACCGTCCTCCGGGGCGATGGGAGTGCCGTCGGTCCTCTTTGCCGCCAGCACAACATAGCTGTGGCGGTTTTCGATGGACTGATCGTTGATGAAATCCAGCTGCTCGCCGGAAGCGATGCCCAGCAGGGTCAGCTCGTAATCGCCCACGACGGCGGTCTGATTGATGGATACGGCGTCCTCGCCCTCAAAGGCACTGACGATTTCCCCGTCGCCCATCTGCTGTGCAACGTCCTTCGCGGACAGCAGAGCCGAAATGGCAAAGGCAGAGGTGGTCATCAGGACGAATGCCGCTGCAGCGGCGATGATGGCTTTGATGGTCTTGTTGTTTTTCATGGGTGCAGTCTCCTTTTTTGTGGCTGCCTGCCGCATCCGCCCGGCTGCGCGCTGCCGGAAATCCTCTCCGAAGGAGACGGCGTTCATCTGGGCTCGGTATTGTTCTCTGTCGGTCACGAAATTTTCTCTCCTTCCGATGATAAATCCGTCTGCGCGCCTATCTCCGCTCTCAGGGCGGCTCTGCCCCGTGCAAGACGGGTGCCCACAGTGGCGGAGGGCAGGCGCAATATGTCGGCTATCTCCTTTATGGAATAGCCCTCGTAATAATATAGATGAATGATCGTGCTGTATTTTTCCGGAAGTCCCAGCACCAGCTGCAGCAGCTCTCCCTGCTGCTCGCTGCTTTCTGCCGCGACAGGCATACTGTCGTCCAGCGGCAGGGCTTCCCGTGCTTTTGACTTGCGGATGTTGCGGGCGATGTTGATGGTCACTCGCAGCAGCCACGCCTTTTCGTGCCCGGCATCGCGAAAATCCGGAGCACGCGTCATCAGGCGCACGAACGCTTCCTGCACCGCATCCTCGGCATCCGCCGTGGTATGCAGCACGGAATACGCCGCTCGCAGCATGGAATCGCTGTGGGTGCGCACGGTGCGTTCAATGTATTCATCGGTACCAAACGAATACACCTGCAAAACCTCCTTTCACCTGCAACACAATCGGAGACGGCATTATTTTTCACCGAAAGGGTATATTTATCGAAAAATCAAAAAACGGAGCCCCGGCGACCGACCGGAGCTCCGTAATTTTCTTTTGACCGGACGTGACGCTGCACGCCCATTCAAAGCCGTATGGAATTACTCAGCCTGAGTATCGGCGACCTCAATGACGGTCTCCTCGATGACCTCGACGGTTTCTGCGGCAGCCTCAGTGGCTTCCTCGGCAACGGCTTCGGCAGTTTCTTCGACGACCTCAGCGGCAGCCTCGGCAGTTTCTTCAGCCTCGGCGGCAGCAAAAGCGCAGGAGTTGGCGCAGGCAGCCTCAAGGGCAGCTTCCTCAGCGGCAATGGCGTCGTACTCCTCGTCGACTTCCTCTGCGACGGTCTCCTCAGCGGCGACGGTCTCGGCACACTCGGTGCACTGGCAGACAGCAACAGTCTCCTCGGCGGCAGTCTCGGCGCACTCGGCACACTCGCAGACAGCGGCGGTCTCGGCGGCAGTCTCGGCACACTCGCAGACAGCGGCGGTCGCAACAGCAGCTTCAGCAGAAGCGGCAGCAGCAGCGATCTGAGCGTTGAACTCCTCGGAATCCAGCTTCATATCAGCCTTGTAGGTCTCGTAATCGGCGACAACATCAGCCTTGGGCTTGCCGGTGATGAGGGAAACGATAACGATGACGATCAGGGAAACGATGAAAGCAGGCAGCAGCTCGTAGATGTTGAGAATACCACCCATGGGACGGACAACGAACTTCCAGATAAAGACGGTGGCACCACCGGCGATCATACCGGCGAGGGCGCCCCAGCGGTTGGTACGCTTCCAGAACAGAGCAAGGAGCATCAGGGGACCGAAGGCGGCACCGAAGCCTGCCCATGCAAAGGAAACGATCTGGAACACGTTGCTGTTGGGATCGAGAGCCAGAATGACGCCGATGATGGCAACGCCGATAACGGTCAGACGGGCGACGATCATGCTGACGCGGCGGGACATCTTGACGCGGAACAGTCCGCCCAGGATGTTCTCGGACATACTGGAGGATGCAGCCAGCAGCTGGGAATCTGCGGTGGACATGGTAGCGGCAAGGATACCTGCCAGAACAACGCCGGCAATGATGGCGAACAGAGCGCCGTTCTCACTGAGCAGACCGGCGATCTTGACGATGATGGTCTCGGAGTCGGCGAGGTTCTCAAGAGAACCGGCAGCGGTCATGCCGTTGCCCACGACACCGATAACGATGGCGGCGAACATGGCGATGACGACCCAGATGGAGCCGACGCGACGGGAAAGCTTGAGCTTGCTGTCGTCCTTGATGGCCATGAAGCGGAGCAGGATGTGAGGCATACCGAAGTAGCCCAGACCCCATGCCATGGTGGAGGCGATGGTCAGAGGACCGTAGGAAGTGGAGGACTTGGTTCCGGCATCGAACATGGAGGTCAGGCTCATGTAGCCTTCCATGGAGTTGGCGTTTGCCCAGACAGCGTCAAAGCCGCCGGCAGAGTACACGCCGAAGCCCAGAATGGCGATCAGAGCGATGCTCATTACGATGCTCTGGATGAAGTCGGTGGTGGAAGCTGCCAGGAAGCCGCCCAGAGCGGTGTAGGCAACGATGACCACCGCGCTGATGATCATTGCGGTGACGTAATCCATGCCGAACAGGCTGGAGAACAGCTTGCCGCAGGCGGCGAAGCCGGAAGCGGTGTAGGGCACGAAGAACACGATGATGACCAGAGCGGCAATGCTCTGGATGACGCCGCTCTTATCTCCGAAACGCTTGGAGAAGAAATCGGGAACGGTGATGGCATCGATGCGTGCGGAGTATCTGCGCAGGCGCTTGGATACCACCAGCCAGTTGATGTAGGTACCGATGGCAAGACCGATGGCGGTCCATGCAGCATCGGCAATACCGGACAGGTAGGCAACACCGGGCAGACCCATGAGCAGCCAGCTGCTCATGTCGGATGCCTCGGCACTCATGGCGGTGACCAGAGGACCGAGCTTGCGTCCGCCGAGATAGAAGTCGGATACGCTGGAAGTCTTGCGGGAGTATACGGCACCGATGATGATCATCATCAGCAGATACACTCCGATGGTGCCCAGAAGTATCAGGGCAGTTGATGACAGGTTCATGTTTTCCTCCTCAGTTTCTCAGGAAAAGGGGCGCTTCCGTCACCGAAGCGGCAGAAAACAACCCGTTTCCAAAAATATGCCGTTATTATACACGAAGGTGAATAATATTTCAATGATTTACCGCATTAAAACTGCACCACATCGAATTCCTTGTGGTGTTGCCCAACAAACGTCACGCGGCGCGGCTTTCATTTGTGGAATACGCAGACGTATATATAATGTATTTATGCCGCAGAGCATCTCCGCCGACCGTATACTCACCCTTTCCACCGCGGCAAATTGTGAACTTTCTGTAAATTAAGCGCCAGTGGTGCACGATTGCAGTACCGTGTCATGGGAGTCCCATGCTCTGCCGCGCCACCCGTCCCCCACAACTGCCTTGCCTCCCCTGCCCTGCGCAAAATACGGGAAGCCGCCAATTATCTGTTGCTGCCGGGAATATGCGGAAGAAAACGAAAAAGCCGCCCCGCGCGGCACTGCTGTGTCCGGGGCGGCTATAACGGCTTGTTCAAGCGAATGTAATCCTTTTCCCGTTGCGATAGTCTCTCGGGGAGCAGCCGAAACTTTTACGAAAGCTTTCGGAAAAGTAGCTGGCTCCGGAAAAACCCGTCTCGTAGGCTATCTCGGTTATGTTCATGTCGGTATCCAGAAGAAGCTCGGCGGCACGCTTCAGTCTGTACTCGGTCAGGAAGGTCATGGGCGTGCAGTTGACGCTCTTTTTGAAGATGGAGGTGCACAGGGTCTTGCCCACTCCCCCTGCCTCGCAGATGTCCTCCAGCTCCAGCTTTTCCCGATAGTTCTCGTGGATAAAGGAGATCATGTTCTTCAGCGTGGTCAGGTGCAGACTGCGGTTTTCCGGCAGCGCTGCGGAATCCATGGCATTGCCGCACAGGGTCTGCCACAGGCGGAAGAACAGCTGCTGCACGATAAGTTCGGAGGCGTTTTCGTGGCTGCGCTCGCACATCAGCCCCACGTCGCGCAGGATGCCTGCCTGCCAGGGCACGCGGTTGCTCAGCTTCAGATAGGGCAGGTCGGCGTTGTCCAGCACCGGGCGTATGTACAGCTTCTCCACCTTCCGCGAGGCGCACAGCAGCATGGGATGTATCACCGCGCAGTAGAACAGGCAGTCATCGCCGTTGTTTGGTAGGATGTAGTGGAACTGACGGGCGTTGATGAACACGCCCTCCCCCTCGTGGAGAGTGATGATCTCGCCATTTACATTATATTTCGCGCTGCCGGAGATAACGGAGATGAACTCCACCTCGTCGTGCCAGTGGCTTCGTGCCGAGCAGAGACTGGCTGTGGTCCTCAGGTTGTTTTTGCGCAGCAGCACCGGAAAATCGGGGTGATCATAACCAACCTGCTCCGATCCGTCGTCTCTTATCAGCGCTTCGTCGTTCCTTATCAGTGATCCTGTATACGTAGTGTCCATTATTTATCTCCCCTAATGAAATATTGTTATAGAAAAAAGGCAGATATAAATATTATTAATCCTGTATGGCGCAATATAATTATAGCGGATTCCGCAAAGTAAATCAATAAACCAAAGGAAATATTCTTATGGAAAATAAAATCGAAGTTCTGAACGAATCCGTAATCGAAGAATCCGCCGCCGCGGCTTACGATACCGCAGCTGTTTGCGAAGAAGCCGCCGAGGAAATCGTTTCCACCGAGGTTGCCGAGACCGTTGCCGAGGAAGCCGCCGAGGTCGCCGAGGAAGCCGCCGAGGTCGCTGAGGAAGCCGCCGAGGTCGCTGAGGAAGCCGCCGAGGTCGCTGAG
>SVPO01000139.1 GCA_015065795.1 Oscillospiraceae bacterium
AACAGACACCGAGAAGCCCACCGCGACCCAGACATAGGCAGACCAGCCCAGCAATCCGAAGATGACCTCGTTGAGTGCAGGTGAAAGACTGCCGAAAAGCGTCAGCAGCAGAAACAGGATGCTCACCGCAAAGAGCACGACGGATACTATCCTGCACCTTTTGCGGAACTCCTGCAGCCTGCGTTCTTTTTCCTGACGCTCCCGTTCTAGGGCGGCTTTGGTTTTGTGGCTGCGCGACGGCGCCGAACGGGAGTCCGACCGACCGGAACGTCTGCCTGTGTTGTTTCTGTCTCTGGTTGAATATGCCATTATTTCCTCCGGACAGGCACTCCGTCAGAAACAGATGTGCCCGGATTCATAAATCAGATTGTCTTTATTATGCTCAAAGCTGAACTCAAAGCTGAAAGTTGGGATTGGGGCCGGCTACGGGCTGGGCAACTTCGCCGCCGAACAGTACGCGGAAGAAGTCTGCGCCGTAAACGCCGCTGGCGTGCTCGGCGATGCCGATGGCAACGATGATCGCGCCGACAACGAGGCAATAGTAGCCGAAATAGTTGAGCTTGTCGTTGGATACGATCCACTTGAGACCTGCGATGGCGAGCACACCGGAAACCGCGGCAACTACAATACCCAGAATGGTGGGAACCGCTTCGAACTCAGCCCATCCTGCGCTGTCCATCTTGACGACCTCAAGGACGTTTGCCGCCAGAACGGCAGGTATGCTCATAATAAAGGAGAACTGGAGGGCGGCGTTCTTTTCGGTGCCGCAGATCATGCCGAGGGTGGTGGTGGTGCCGGAGCGGCTCAGACCGGGCATGGCGGCAAAGCACTGACCCACGCCCATGACGGCTGCGGTCTTGTAATCAACATAGCCGCGAGCCTTAACCGCAGAATTTCTTCGGCGGTTGGCGATGGAGGTCGCTGCCAGAAGCAGCACGCCGGTGCCCAGCAGGCAGATGCCCTCCACGACGATATCCCTGTCCTCGGAGGTGTAGCCGGAAACGTCGGCAAGGGTCTTGACTTCCTCGCCGGCAGTATCGGTCAGTCCCAGTCCGCCGAACAGCGGCAGGAACAGGAGGATAGCACAGGCGGAAGCAAGGATGACGGCGAAGACCATGCGGCGGTCGTCGTTGATCCTGTCCATCTTCAGTGTGAAACGGGGCTTGAACTTGCCCTTGCCCTTTCTGAACAGATCGACAATGTCGAGGAACAGGTCGGCAATGGCACGGCAGCCTTCGCAGATCAGATCCCAGATGAGCTTGCGGTAAACGAGAAACACCGCCAGCAGTGTACCGAAATGCAGGAACAGCGTAAAGGTCTGGGCACCCTCAAGGTCAACGCCCAGGAAATGCTGCACCAGCGAGACGTGTCCGCTGCTGGATACGGGAAGGAATTCGGTGAGACCCTGCACTATACCCTGCAGGATGGCTTCAAGAATACTCATAATAATACCTCGATATGTATCGGAGCAAAGGCTCCGAGTATTTACTTTTTCTGACTGTCTGCGCCGCTGCCGGATTTTGAATTCTCCGTCTTTTTGCGGCGTGGTTTCGCTGAGGATTTTTTCGCCTGCTCTATCTGTCCGTACAGGCTCTCGATGGCATCGGAAAGGGAACCCAGCTGATCGATGAGTCCCTCATCCACCGCCTGCTGACCGTCCAGCACCGTACCGATGTCGGTGACCAGCTCTCCGCCTGTATTGCGGCTCAGGGCAAGAAAGCGCTCCGGATCCATGCGCGAATTCGCCGACACGAAGCCGGTGATGCGGTTCTGCATCCGCTCGAAATAGTCGAGAGTCTGGGGCACGCCCAGCACAAGACCGCTGGTGCGTACCGGGTGGATGGTCATGGTCGCCGACGGCACGATGAACGATCGTTTTGCCGAAACCGCCAGCGGAACGCCGATGGAATGACCGCCGCCCAGCACCAGCGATACCGTGGGCTTTTTCATGCCTGCGATAAGCTCGGCAAGGGCAAGCCCCGCTTCCACATCGCCGCCCACGGTATTGAGCAGGATGATAAGTCCCTCGATCTCGTCCGACTGCTCCACCGCCACGAGCTGGGGCATGAGATGCTCATACTTGGTGGATTTGTTCTGGGGCGGAAGCACCTGATGACCCTCCACCTGTCCGATGATGGACATACAGTGGATGCAGTATCTACCGCCCACCGACGTGACCGAGCCGGTGGAGCGCATGAGCTCCAGCTTCTCCTCGCTGAGGGCGTCGGTGTGTTCTTCACTTTCCGGACAGAAGTCGTCCGAGCGGTTTTTCTTTTCTCCCATTGCTGATCGCCTCCTGCGGTAATTGTTCGCAGGAAAGGCAATTATATGCATTATACCATAGCTTTGGCGATTCTTCAACTCGAATAACACAATATATTGAGGCGAAATCAAGGTTTTTTCGCATAAATATGCGTTAAATTATTGACAAAACGCTCTGATAATAGGATAATATAATAATCAAAATTCAGTTAGGATGTGACTATCACCATGGGCAAGACAATTGCACAGAAAATCATCGCCGCGCATCTGCTCGAGGGCGACATGACTCCCGGCTCCGAGATCGCACTGCGCATCGACCAGACGCTGACTCAGGACGCCACCGGCACTATGGCATATCTCGAATACGAGGCCATGGGCGTTCCCCGTGTGCGCACCGAGCGTTCGGTCGCCTATATCGACCACAACACTCTGCAGACCGGTTTTGAGAACGCCGATGACCACCGCTTCATTCAGAGCATCGCCAAGAAGCACGGCATCTGGTATTCCCGTCCCGGCAACGGCATCTGCCATCAGGTTCATCTCGAGCGCTTCGGTATCCCCGGCAAGACCCTGATCGGCTCTGACAGCCACACTCCCACCGGCGGCGGTCTGGGTATGCTGGCAATGGGCGCAGGCGGTCTGGACGTGGCTGTCGCCATGGGCGGCGGCGCATACTACATCACCATGCCCAGGATGGTCCGCATCAACCTCACCGGCAAGCTCCGTCCCTGGGTTTCCGCCAAGGACGTTATTCTGGAGGTCCTCCGCCGCATGACCGTCAAGGGCGGCGTGGGCAAGATCGTTGAATACGGCGGTGAGGGCGTCAAGTCCCTGACCGTTCCCGAGCGCGCCACCATCACCAACATGGGTGCCGAGCTGGGTGCGACCACCTCCATCTTCCCCTCCGACGAGATCACCCTTTCCTTTATGACGGCTCAGAACCGCGCCGACGACTGGTGCGAGCTTTCCGCCGATGCCGACGCCGTATATGACGAGGTCATCGATATCGATCTGTCCGCTCTGGAGCCGCTGGCAGCCGCTCCCCACAGCCCGGACAACATCCGCACCATCGACGAGCTCAAGGGCAAGAAGATCGATCAGGTGCTCATCGGCTCCTGCACCAACTCCAGCTATCTCGACCTGATGCGCGTGGCAGCCATCCTCAAGGGCAAGACCGTCCATCCCGACGTGAGCCTCGGTATCGCTCCCGGCTCCAAGCAGGTTTACAATATGCTCGCCGCCAACGGCGCGCTTGCCGACATCATCGCATCCGGCGCCCGTGTGCTGGAGTGCGCCTGCGGTCCCTGCATCGGCATGGGTCAGTCCCCCAACTCGGGCGGTATCTCCCTGCGCACCTTCAACCGTAACTTCGAGGGACGCAGCGGTACTGCCGACGGTCAGATCTATCTGGTAAGCCCGGAGACTGCCGCCGCTTCCGCCATCGCCGGTGTGTTCACCGATCCCCGTGAGCTGGGCGAGGCAGTGAACATTCCCCTGCCCGAGACCTTCCTCATCAACGACAACATGGTCGCCGCTCCCGCTCCCGAAGCCGAGATGGATTCCGTTGAGATCCTGCGCGGTCCCAACATCAAGCCCTTCCCCGTCACTGAGGCTCTGCCCGAGGGCGTGGACGCCAAGGCTCTGCTGAAGGTAGGCGACAACATCACCACCGACCACATCATGCCCGCAGGCGCAAAGATCCTGCCCTACCGTTCCAACATTCCCTACCTGTCTCAGTTCTGCTTCGGCGTATGCGACAAGGAATTCCCCGAGCGCTGCAAGGCTGAAGGCAAGGGCATCGTGATCGGCGGCAGCAACTACGGTCAGGGTTCCTCCCGTGAGCACGCCGCTCTGGTTCCCCTCTATCTGGGCGTCAAGGCGGTCATCGTCAAGTCCTTTGCCCGTATCCATCTTGCCAATCTGGTCAACGCCGGTATCGTTCCTCTGGTATTCGAGAACGAGGCCGACTATGACAGCGTTTCCCAGATGGACGAGCTGAGCCTGCCCAACCTGCGCGCCGAGCTTGCCGGCGGCAAGGTGACCGTCATCAACAAGACCACCGGCAAGACCTTCACCGCTCTGTGCGAGGTTTCCGACCGACAGAAGGACATCCTGCTGGCAGGTGGTCTGCTCAATTACACAAG
>SVPO01000140.1 GCA_015065795.1 Oscillospiraceae bacterium
GAATTCCTCAAGTCGGCGGAATCCTCGATCTGCACGCCGCCCACGCCCAGACAGTACAGTCTGCCGCACACGGCGTCGATGCCCTCACGGGATGTATATACCTTGACTTCCAGCCATTTCATATTGATTATCCTCCGTTGATTATGCCTTGTTTGAGTTTGAGCTGCCCTCACGGGCGGCGCTGATGATCTCCTTGATTCTGGGGGGCTTGCCGTAGCGCAGCATACCCGAGCGGTAGATGCGTGCCGACAGCCACGCCATCAGCACGGTGGTGAGCGCCAGCAGCGCGATGGATATCGCCAGCTCGTGCGCAGGTACGTTCTCTGCCGACATACGGGAGAACATCGCCACCGGAGACCAGAAGGGGATATAGGATGCCACGCGGATGAGGGTGCCGGGTTCGGTGCCCGCCATGCCGGTGAGGGAGATGAAATATCCTGCCATGAACAGATACAGCGGCAGGGAGGCAGTGCCGGAAAGATCCTCGATCTGGGACACCATCGAGCCCAGCGCGCCGAAGATGAAAGCGTACAGAGCAAAGCCCAGCACAAAGTATATCACCAGACAGGCGAGATTGCCTGCGGAGATGTTCAGCAGCTGGTCGGCGACGACCGACATCATGGGAGAGCTGAACAGCACGCCGCGAATGATGCCTGCGGCAGCGAGGGCAAAGACAACGATCTGCAGCAGACCTGCCGCGCCCACGCCCATGACCTTGCCGCACAGCAGCTCGGAGGGGGATACGGAGGTAGCCAGTACCTCCATGGTGCGCGAGCTCTTTTCCGTGGCGACACGGGTGGCGACCATCTGTCCGTAAAGACCGATGACCAGGAACATGAGAATGATCACGACGTAGTTGTAGAGGTACATTCCGATGCTGAATGGATCGTCACCATCAGTGTCAACGGTGTGTATGGTGTACCACGCGCCGCTGCTGTGCAGGATGTCCTTTGCCTGAGCCTCGTCAACGCCCAGCTGAGCAAGGGCGTCCGTGCGTTCGATGGTGTCCAGAGCCATGCGCACGCTCTCGCCGATGTCGGCGGCATCACCGTCGGCGGCGTAGAGGTCAAACTCGGTGGGAGAGAGGAGCACCACGCAGGCGTCGCACTCGCCGTCGGCAATGAGCCCGGCGGCGATAGCCTCGTCAATGGGTTTTTCTTCCAGCCGGACGGCAGGCAGCTCGTCGGACAGCTTCGACGCAAGTCCGCTGCCGGTGCGGTCGTCCACCGCCAGCGAGTAATAGTAAGTCACGGTGTTGCCCTGAGACGCGCCGCCGTCGGTGAAATCGCCGGCAAATATCTGCGCGTCGTCGCTGTCAGGAGCAAGGAATATGCCTGCCGCGGCGATGAGGATCAGCAGTATGGCAAGAAACACCGAAATGATCCTGAAGGGCTTGGAGCGCAGCGTCTCCTTGAATTCCCTTGCGAACACTATCGAGAAAGCCGTGAAAAAGCGTTTCACTGTGCGGCACCTCCTTCGCTGTCCTCGCCCGCAGCGGAAACGAATATCTCCTCAAGGGTGGGCAGCACGGTCTCGAAGGATGCGATGTCCGCTCCCGACTGTGCAATGGCGGCAAGCAGCGCGGAGCGGTCGCCCTCGCTGTTCAGCGTCACCACGATGCCGTCCTTTACGTTCTCCACCGTGCCGAAACGGGCAGCAGCGGCGGTAAGCTCAGCGGCGGCAGGGGTGATGCGGATGCGGTTCTTGGGGCTGCGTGCGCGCAGGTCGGACAGCACGTCCTTCAGCACCACCTCGCCCTTTCGCAGAATGACGATGTCGTCGCAGAAATCCTCCACCGCGCTCATCTGGTGGGAGGAGAAGATGACCAGCTTGTCCTTGGATGCCACCTCGGCGACGATCTGCCGCAGCTGCAGGGCGTTGACCGGGTCAAGTCCGCTGAAGGGCTCGTCCAGAATGACCACGTCGGGGTCGTTTATCAGTGCCAGAGCCAGCTGGATGCGCTGCTGGTTGCCCTTGGACAGCGTCTCCACCTTGCGGCTGCGGTATTCGCCCATGCCCAGCCGCTCCAGCCAGCTGTCCACGGCTTTGACGGCATCGCCTCTGGTCATGCCCCTCAGACGGGCAAAATACACCAGCTGTTCGATGACGGTGGAGCCGCGGTACAGTCCCCTTTCCTCGGGGAGATAGCCCATGCGTACGCCTGACCGGGCGATTGGCTTGCCGTCCAGCAGCACCTCGCCGCTGTCCGGGCGGAAAACGTCCATGATGATGCGCATGGCAGTGGTCTTGCCTGCGCCGTTGCGTCCCAGCAGACCCAGCGGCGAGCCGGAACGGGCGGCAAAGGAGACCTCGCTCAGCGCCTTTGTGTCTCCGAAGGACTTGCACAGTCCTGTGACGGTCAGATTCATTGATTTCCTCCTGTTGATATCCGTAATACTCCAACATAATATTATAGCGCATGGGGAACAAAAAATCAACTCGGGCAGGCGCATATCGTCACAATGGGAACGCGGGGACAGAATAATCTGATTTTCAGCCAAATTCTTGTGGCATTTCCTTCAAATTACTCGTTCCGACGATTGCTATTTTGTTCGGAAAGTATTATAATGTATAATCAGATTAATATAGGTCGTTCTGCGGCCTTGAGCGCTTTCAACTCTTTTACGAAAAGGAGCGAATATATCATGCAACAGGATCCGAGGAAAGGAGCCGGCGCACCCGATGCGCTGACTTTCCCTACCCGACCTTACCCCAGCTTCGGCGGAGTAAGGCTGCCGCACATCAAGGGCACGGAGAAAATGGAGACCGAACTGCTTCCTCTGCCCGAGCGTGTGACCATTTCCATGCAGCAGCATGTAGGTGCTCCCTGCGAGCCCACCGTCAAGGTGGGCGATCACGTTGACGTCGGTCAGGTCATCGGTGACAGCACCGCCTACGTCAGCGCACCCATACATTCCAGTGTTTCCGGCACCGTCAGTGCCATCAGCGAGCTGCTGCTGCCCTCCGGACAGAAGACGAAGGCTGTTGTCATTGATGCCGACGGCAGGCAGACCATGTGGAGCGGCATCAGACCCCCGAAGGTCAGGAATATCGATGATCTGTGCAATGCCGTGCGTGCCTCCGGTCTGGTGGGTCTGGGCGGCGCGGGCTTCCCTGCCCACGTCAAGCTCAACATCCCCAAGGGCAAGAGCGTCGACACCCTCATCATCAACGGCGCCGAGTGCGAGCCTTATCTGACCGCCGACTACCGCGAGATGGTGGAGTGCGGCGATATGGTCCTCGAGGGCATCTACACCCTCAAGGAGCTGCTGGGCATCAAGCGAGTCATCATCGGCGTGGAGAGCAACAAGCCCAACGCCATCCGCATCCTCACCCAGATAGCCGACGGCAACGACCGCGACCCCGAGGACGAGGTGCGTGTGCTCAGGCTTGCCACCAGCTACCCCCAGGGCGCGGAAAAGGTGCTCATCAACTGCTGCACCGGCCGCCGCGTGCCCAAGGGCAAGCTGCCCGTGGACGTGGGCTGCATCGTGATGAACATCACATCCGTTGCCTTCATCGCAAAGTACCTGCGCGACGGCGTGCCCCTCATCAACAAGCGCCTGACCGTTGACGGCAGCGCGGTCGTCCAGCCCATGAACGTGCTGGTGCCCGTGGGCACTCCCATTGCCGACGTCATTGATTTCTGCGGCGGATACCGCACCGAGCCCAGAAAGATACTTATGGGCGGTCCCATGATGGGTATTGCCGTGTTTGACGACAACACCCCCATCCTCAAGCAGAACAACGGTCTGCTGGTGCTGGCTGCCAGAGACGTTCTGGAGGAGGAAGCCACTGACTGCATCCGCTGCGGACGCTGCGTTTCCGCCTGCCCCATGCAGCTGCAGCCCCTGACCATCGAAAAGCGCGTTGCCATGCGCGATATCGAAGCCCTTGAACGCCACAGCATTATGACCTGCATCGAGTGCGGCTCCTGCGCCTTTGTCTGCCCGGCGCGCCGCAAGCTGGTGCAGTATATGAGAATGGGCAAGACCCTGCTCAGAAAGGCCGGTGAGAAGAAGTGAGCCGAGACGACGAAATGATCACCATAGGCGGCGGCGAAGTTGACGAAATGGAGCTGCTGGTCAGACGTCTGAGAAAAGCCAACGAAATGGTGGAGGAGCTGCCGGTCATCGACTCCGACGAGGAGAAGCCTGCCGCGGACGAGCCCATCGAGATCACCCTTGGCGGCGACGATGACGATACCTACGAATATAGCTACGATTCCGACGACGACTACGACGAGGATGACGATTCCGACGAAGACGACGATTCCGACGAAGACGACGATTCCGACGAAGACGACGATTCCGACGA
>SVPO01000141.1 GCA_015065795.1 Oscillospiraceae bacterium
CCACGCATAACAAAACGACACCGCGGACTGTGGTGTCGTTTTTGCATAATCAAACGAATCGGAATACAGAACGGAGGAACAGCTATGATAAAGCCCGGACGGCTCAGAGCCGGAGACAAAATCGCAGTGGTCAGCCTTTCGTGGGGCGGACTGGGGGATGAGGGGCTCATTCACAAATTCCATATCGCGAAGGAGCGGCTGGAAAAGGACTTCGGGCTGGAGGTTGTCGCCATGCCCCACGCCCTCAGCGGCACTGCCTTTGTGGCCGCCCATCCCGAGCTGAGAGCAAAGGATCTGATGGATGCCTTTGCCGACAGCTCCATCGCGGCTGTGTTCTGCGCCATCGGCGGCGACGACACCATCCGTCTGCTGCCCTACATCGACTACGATATCATCAGGAACAATCCCAAGATATTCATGGGCTATTCCGACAGCACGGTCAACCACCTTATGATGTACAAGGCAGGAGTCGGGTCCTTCTACGGCCCCTCGGTCATGTGCGAGTTCGGCGAGTATGTCAAGATGTTCGACTATACCGCGCAGGCGGTGCGCGACGTGCTGTTCGGCGACACGACGGGCTACGAGATAAAGCCCAGCCCCTTCTGGTCGTCGGATTTCGTGCCGTGGGAGGAGAAGAACGCGCACATCGGCAAGCAGCTGATCCCCGACGAAAAGGGCTACGAGGTGCTGCAGGGCACGGGCAAGGCACGCGGACACCTGCTGGGCGGATGCCTTGACGTGTTCCAGATGGCTGTGGGCACGGAGATATTCCCCTCCCTCGAGCAGTGGAAGAACGCCATAATGTTCATCGAGACCAGCGAGGTCAATCCTCCGCCCGAGTACGTCCGCTGGACGCTGCGCAACCTCGCCGCCCAGGGCATCCTCAGGGTGCTCAGCGGCATCATCGTGGGCAAGCCTCAGGGAGAGAAGTATTACGAGGAGTACAAGCAGACCATCCTTCAGGTGGTCGCCGAGGAAGAAAAGCTGACCGACCTGCCCATCATTTACAACGTCAACTTCGGCCACGCATTGCCCATCGGCATCATTCCCTACGGCGTCATGACCGAGCTGGACTGCGGCAGAAAGACCATCACCCTGCTGGAAAGCGCCACGGTGGAAGCGTAGCATGAGCCGTGTCGCGATAATATATTTTTCAGGCGTGGGCAACACGCAAGCCGTGGCAATGCGCATCAGGCAGAGCCTGGCGGAGCAGGTCGAAGCGGACCTTTTCTCCGTTGAACACCTGCCGGAGGAATTCCCGTGGGAGAGCTATTCCGCAGTGGTCATCGGCACACCCACCTACCACTCCGAGCCGGCGGAGCCGTTGATGGAATTCCTCGAATCGGCGGCTCCCGAAAGAAGCATCCCTGCCTTTCTGTTTGCCACCTGCGGAATGTATCCCGAAAACTGCCTGCGAAAGCTGGCTAAGATATGCAAAAGCCGCGGGATAATCCCCGTCGCCCACGCAAGCTATCGCTGCGCCGCCACCGATGGCATCCTGCTCACGCCACGAGTGAAACGGTGGTACGGGCATGAAAAGCACCTGCAGGACAGGATAAAAGCTGACACTGCGGAATTCCTCCGCAGGCTGAGCGAGGGCGCGAAAGAGCGTATGCCCCGTTACAAATGGTACGCGCCGCTGAACTATCCCAACAGGCTCATGGGCAAAGCGGTGACCTTACCATTCACCTCCACAGGGACGCGTGCGTCGGCTGCGGAAAATGCGCAGGCAGCTGTCCACGGTCCGCCATCACGATGAAAGACGGCTGCCCCGTGATAAACAAGGAAAGATGCATCAACTGCTACCGCTGCATCCACTGCTGTCCGACCCTTGCCCTGTCACTCAGAAAGGACAGACGGGTCACAAAGGTGTGGAGCGATACCATCTGACCGCCGCACGAAATATCCTCAGAAGAAATATTCGCCGCAAAACAGGGCACACTCTATCCGGGTGATGCAAAATGTACGCGGTGCTTATCCGCACGATAATTCTCTTTGTTTCCATATCCGCGGCGGTGCGGCTCATGGGCAGGCGTACCGTGGGTGAGCTGCAGACCTCCGAGCTGGTGACCACCCTGCTGCTGTCCGACATTGCGGCGGTGCCCATGCAGGAGATCGGCATACCGCTGCTGGGAGGCATCATTCCCATTGCGGCGCTGGTGGTGATGGAGATCACGTCCTCATTTCTGACGGTGCGCTTCGGTGTCATCAACCGCTTTCTCAACGGCAGACCCATGGTGGTGGTGTGCGACGGCGTGCCCGACCGTCAGGTGCTGCGCCGCCTGCGCATGACCAACGAGGATCTTTTTGAATCCCTGCGCAAAAAGGACGTTTTCGACATCGAGGACGTGCGCTATGCCATCGTGGAGACCGACGGGCAGCTGAGCGTGCTGCTGCGTTCCAGTGCCCAGCCGCCCACCGCACAGGATGCCGGTGTCAGCGTGCCGCCCGAGAGCGTGCGTGTGCTGGCGGTCAGCGACGGGGAGGTATGTCCCGATTCCCTGCGGCTCATCGGCTGGAACCGTCAGAAGCTGGACAGCACACTGGAACGACGGGGGCTGCGGATGGAGGATGTGTTCATAATGACCGCCCGTGCCGACGGGCAGGAGACCATCATACTCAGGGAGGACAGCCAATGAAGCGTATATGGGCAGCGGCAGGTATCGCGCTGGGCATTGTGGTGCTGTGCGCCCTGATGCTTTCGCAGACACGCACCGTGACCGACCGGCTCTATGAGCAGCTTGATCTGCTGTGCGCTGTGGAGGAGGGCGACCCCTCGGCGGAGCGGCTGGCAGAGGAGCTGTGCGCCCTGTGGGAAAAGGAGGAAAAACGCCTCTCGCTCCACATCCGCCACAGCGAGCTGGAGGAGGTCACCCGATCGTTCACCCAGCTGAAAAGCGCCCTGAGCGTGGGGGAGTACGACCTGTTCCGCATGGCGTGCGACGACGCACGGGTGTCGGTGGATCATCTGCTGGAGGAAGCCCGTCTGTCGTGGAAGAATGTTATATAATAACCAGCGGCTGTCCTGCGCGGGCAGCCGTTTTCTGCGTCTTTACAACGGGAATCACCGTGTGGTATACTGGATCAAAAGGAACAGAGGAGCTGAGCAAATGAAAAAAGACAGGAACGACACCGCGAAAAGAAGCGGATGGAAGACCTTTCTCAAGGTCGTGCTGGGCATCTTCGGCGTGCTCGCGCTGGCGGTCGGCGCGCTGGTGGCGGTGTATTATTATGAGGACAGCCAACCCACCTGCTGGAAAAGCGGCGAGGTGACCATCTGCGGCCGGCCGATAACGCTGCCCTGCTCCGTTGAGGAATTCGAATCCGCTCTGGACGTTCGGATTCCCGATGAAGGGGTCACGGATTTCTTCCGGATGGTAACGGTAGACAAAGGCGGAAAAACGGTTACGTTCAAGGTGTACCTGCCCAACGGGCTTTCCACAGTAAACGGAATAGTCGTGTACGAGGACTGCGTCGGCGATCCTGACGGCATAGTGTTCCCCGGCGGCGTGACGCTGGAGAGCGACATAGCGAAGGTCAGGGAGCTTTATTCCACTTCGCCGCTGAACATATATCACTCTTACTGGAGCGAGGAGATCGGGACGAATAAGATCTTATCCGAAGGTTACCGCTATGTGGACCGCAGCTCGTTTCAGGTGCAGGTATGCACCTCTGACGGCGTGGTGGACGAGATATTCTACTGCTACATTGCCGACGAATAACAGAACGCATACAAAAAAGCACTCGCTGAACCGCTCAGCGAGTGCTTTGCTTTTCGATTGTCTATGCCCGCCGCATCATTGAAAACTGGCGGCTGTTGTTGACCTCGTTGCTTCGCATATACACGCTCAGCACCAAACCAAAGCCGAAATAGAGACACATACTCGACGAACCGCCGGCGCTGAAGAAGGGGAGGGTGATACCGATAACGGGCAGCACCACAAGGCACATTCCGATGTTGAATATGGTCTGCGCGGCGATCAGTCCGAAGAAGCCAAGGCAGATGAACTTGCCCATGGGGTCACGGGCGTGGAGGGCGGTGCGCAGGGACATCAGCATCATCGCCACCAGCAGCAGGATGACCACCGACGCGCCCACGAAGCCGAATTCCTCGGCAGCAACGGTAAAGATAAGGTCGTTGTGGTCGGCAGGGACGTAGCCCGACTGGATCATTTTGCCCTCGGTCCAGCCCTGTCCGGTGATTCCGCCGGAGCCGATGGCAAGACGTCCGAGAGTCTGCTGATAGAGATAATCCTCCTCGTCACCGGGACGGGGATTGTAAACGGCGCGGATACGTTCACGCTGGAACGCAGGC
>SVPO01000142.1 GCA_015065795.1 Oscillospiraceae bacterium
ACAACCTGACCTGGCCCGCCGACCTCTACCTCGAGGGCGGTGACCAGTATCGCGGCTGGTTCCAGTCCTCCCTGCTGACCTCCGTCGCATGGAAGGGCGTCGCTCCCTACAAGGCAGTTGTTACCCACGGCTGGGTTGTCGACGGCAAGGGCGAGAAGATGTCCAAGTCTCTGGGCAACGGCATCGTACCGCAGGAGATTGTCGACAAATACGGCGCCGACATCCTGCGTCTGTGGGTCGCTTCCTCCGACTACCACTGCGATGTGCGTATCTCCGACGATATTCTCAAGCAGATGGGTGAGTCCTACAGAAAGATCCGCAACACCGCCCGTTACATTCTGGGCAACCTGTCCGACTTCGTTCCCGACAAGGACAGCGTGGATTTTGCTGATATGCAGGAACTGGATCTGTGGGCTCTTGACAAACTCAACCGTCTGATCAAGACCTGCTTCGACGCCTATGACTCCTTCGAATTCTATCAGGCCTATCACGCCATCAACCGTTTCTGCGTCACCGATATGTCCAACTTCTATCTGGACGTTCTCAAGGATCGCCTCTATTGCGACGCCGCCGACGGCAAGAGCCGCCGCGCTGCACAGACCGCCATGTTCATCATCCTCGATGCTCTTGTACGTCTGATCGCTCCCATCCTTGCCTTCACCTCTGACGAGATCTGGCGCTTCATGCCCCACCGCTCCACCGACGATACCCGTGCAGTCATGCTCAACGACATGCCCAAGCCTGTCGAGATCAGCCTGGACGACGAGTTTGTCGCCCGTTGGGATCGCATCGGCAGCATCAAGGAAGATGTTCAGAAGGCTCTGGAGATCGCACGTAAGAACAAGACCATCGGTAAGTCTCTTGAGGCTGCCGTTACTCTCCACTGCAAGGGCGAACTTTATGACTTTGCCAAGTCGGTTGAGGACAGCCTTGCTCCCGTATTCATCGTCTCCGCTGTCAACGTGGTTGAGGGCGAGTGCGACGAAAATCCCTGCCAGATGGAAGGCCTGGGCGTAAGTATCAGCCGTCCCGAGGGCGAAAAGTGCGAGCGTTGCTGGACCTACAGCGACACCGTCGGCTCCTGCGACGAGCATCCCACTCTCTGCGCACGCTGCGCCGAGGTGGTCAAGGGCGGCAAGTAATTGCCGGTTATCCCCACAAACGCATAATTACATTTATTCCTGATATAATGGGAGAGAAGTCCGTTGGGACGGCAAAGCTATCCAGCCGCAGCCGTCCTGCGGAAAACTCCCGGAGGTTGCACACATGACTGCATTGATTTACACTATCATCGTAGCCGTGCTCGTGGCGGCAGACCAACTCACCAAGCGTGCAGTGGTCACCCACATGGAGCTCAACCAGACCATCCCTGCCATTGACGGTCTGCTCAACTGGACCTATATCCTCAATGACGGAGCGTCCTTCGGTATGCTCAGCGGCAAGACAACTCTGCTGCTGATAACCACAGGCATTGTCATGGCTGTGCTGGCCTTTTACCTGTATTCGGGCAGAATGACTCATATCACCGGCAAGCTGTCCGCTCTGCTTATCCTTGCCGGCGGTATAGGCAACTGTATCGACCGGGTGTTCAACGACGGTAAAGTCATCGACTTCATCGACATCGATCCCATTTTCAGCTTCCCTAAGTTCAACGTGGCCGACTGTTGTGTAACCGTTGGCGGAGTGCTGTTCTGCGTGTTCATGATCTTCTTCTGTGATGATAAGAAAAAGATCACAGGAACTGCCGCAGCTGCCGCCGGTATAGCCGGAGAGTTAACCGTTGATATTAACATGGAGACTCATGTTGCCACGAAGGAAAATGTTCCGGCAGAAGAGGCTGTTTCCGAGGAAGCCGTCTCCGTTGAGGAAAATACTTCCGACGCAGATAATCCTGCCGCTGAATAATGGAACGGCTTGAGTTCATCTGCGCCGAAGACGGTCAGAGGGTGGACAAGGTTCTTGCCGACCTGTTACCCGATAAGACCCGATCCTATCTGCAGAAGCTGATAGCCGACGGACTGGTGGAACTGCAGGGGAAAAAGGTAAAGAAAAGCACCGTGGTCGGGCAGGGTAATCTGCTGACCATTGAGCTGCCCGATCCCGTTGCCCTCACCGCAGAGGCGGAGAATATTCCGCTGGACATTGCCTATGAGGATGAATACCTCCTTGTGGTCAACAAGCCCAAGGATATGGTGGTGCATCCGGCTGCCGGCAATTACACCGGCACACTGGTCAACGCCCTGCTGGGATACTGCGGCGATACACTCTCCGGTATCAACGGAGTGCTTCGCCCCGGAATCGTCCACCGCATCGACAAGGACACCAGCGGTCTGCTTATCGTAGCAAAAACCGATGCCGCCCATCAGGGGCTGGCAGCACAGATACAGGCTCACAGCTTTACGCGTCAGTATGAGGCGGTGGTGGTGGGACACATCCCCGAAACCGTCCGCACCGTCAACGCGCCAATTGCCAGAAGCACCGCCGACCGCAAGAAAATGGCGGTCATCAGCGGAGGACGTGAAGCTGTGACCCACATAGAAACCATCGCCGAATACCCCGGCTATTCCCACATCCGGCTGACGCTGGAAACGGGACGAACCCACCAGATCAGGGTACATATGGCACACATCGGTCATCCAGTGGTGTGCGACGAGGTATACGGCGCGAAAAAACCACAGTTTGCCTGCTGTAAGGGGCAGTGTCTCCATGCGCGACGCATAGCCTTTGAGCATCCCGTAACGGGAGAGCATATCGATCTCGTGTCCGATCTGCCTGATTATTTTAAATCGGTACTGCGCGAGATAGACAAAGGTTAAAATCATATTGTTTCATACGATTGCGTGGGTTTTCGCTTGTAAAATGCGTTGGATTCATACAATCGGGCACATAATCATCTTTTAGTCCACAGCACATTTGCAAAATAAATCTGGATTGTGAGGTAATAGCAAATGCAACAAAAAGAACTGCTGGAACTCAAGATTAACGCCTGCAAAGTCAGACGTTCCATTCTGACCGGCACCTTCAGCGCAAAATGCGGTCATCCGGGCGGATCCCTGTCCTGCACCGACGCGCTGACCTATCTCTATTTCAAGGAAATGAACATCGATCCGGCCCAGCCTGAAATGGAAAGCCGTGACCGTTTCGTTCTGTCCAAGGGTCACTGCGCTCCCGGCCTGTACGGTGTACTGGCTCGCCGCGGTTACTTCTCCGAGGACGAGATCCCCACTCTGCGTAAGCTGGGCAGCCGTCTGCAGGGTCACCCCTGCCGCAACGTTGCCCCCGGTGTTGACATGAGCACCGGCTCTCTGGGCCAGGGCGTCTCTGTCGCAGTGGGTATGGCTCTGGGCGCAAAGCTCAAGGGTGAAAACTGGCGCACCTATTCCCTGCTGGGTGACGGTGAGATCAGCGAAGGCCAGGTTTGGGAGGCTGCAATGTTTGCTTCTGCCAAGGGACTGACCAACATGACCATCATCGTTGACAACAACAACCTGCAGATCGATGGTACCATAGAAGAGGTCAACTCCCCCTATCCCATCGACGAGAAGTTCGCAGCTTTCGGCTGGAACGTCATCAACGTTGCCGACGGCAACGACATGGCTCAGCTGGACGAGGCCTTCCAGAAGGCTCACGCCTGCACCGATAAGCCCAACGCCATCATCATGAAGACCCTCAAGGGTAAGGGCGTGTCCTATATGGAGAACAAGGCTGCCTGGCACGGCAAGGCTCCCAACCAGGACGAGTACGATCAGGGCATGAGCGAGCTCAACGCTGAGCTGGCCCGTCTGGAAGCCGAATACGCGGCACTGTAATAGAGGAGGCGAAAATAATGGCTGATGTAATTAAGCAAGCTACCAGAGATTCCTACGGCATTGCACTGTGCGAGCTGGGCAGCGAAATCGAGAATATGTATGTTCTGGACGCTGACCTTGCCGGCGCTACCAAGACCGGTGAATTCAAGAAAAAGTTCCCCGAGCGTCACATCAACTGCGGCATCGCCGAGCAGAACATGATGGGCATCGCAGCAGGTCTTGCCACCACCGGCAGCCTGGTTTTTGCCAGCTCCTTCGCTGTGTTCGCCGCCGGACGTGTCTATGAGCAGATCAGAAACTCCATCTGCTATCCCAACCTCAACGTCAAGATCGGTGCCACCCACGGCGGTATCTCCGTCGGTGAGGACGGTGCCAGCCATCAGATGAACGAGGACTTCGCTCTCATGCGTG
>SVPO01000013.1 GCA_015065795.1 Oscillospiraceae bacterium
GGCAAAGGATGTTGACGCAGATACCTCCAAGTTCATCACCGACGGCAAGTACAAGAACGGCGTTCTGCTGGGCGGTACCGGCGCTGTCTCCGAGGCGGGCGAGACTTCCCTGACCAAGCTGGAAATGACCATTGAGCGCGTATACGGCAAGACCAGATACACCACCTCCCAGGAGATCAACAAGAAGTACGCCGCTCTGTTCACCGGCAAGAAGATGGCTGTCGCCACCGGCGAAAACTTCCCCGATGCTCTGGCAGGCGGCGGACTGTGCGCCAAGCTGAAGATGCCTGTCGTGCTGGTTTCCGACAAGGCTGCCGACTCTGCTCTTGAGTACATCAAGGGTGCCGCTCCCGAGGGACTGATCGTTCTGGGCGGTGCCGGTGCTGTCAGCGATGAAGTCGCTGTCAAGCTTGCCGGCGGTGTCAAGCTGCCTGCTGCCGAAGCCGACAAGAAGTAAGCTTCCTGTCTGAGCTGACAACCTGATAATTTCGCCGCGGCGGATGAGCAGTCTTGCTTGTCCGCCGCGGCTGTGTTTTTTACAATTATTTCATATAAAAGCTCAAATAACCTTTGACAAATCCATACACTCTGGTAAAATTATTGTTGAGGGCGTGTCGGTTTCTGTCGATTGTGAATCTGCCGTCAGCCTGAGAAGTATAATATGAGGTGAATAATATGTCACTGTTTAAGAAAACTGCCGCCAAGATCGAGGAGGCGGTCAAGGCTGCCGCTCAGGCAGAGGAAGCAAAAGAAAAGGAGACCTGCGATATGCTTCATGTTATCGACCATCCGCTGATCCAGCACAAGCTGACCATTATGCGCGACAAGGACACCGGCGCCAAGGATTTCCGCGAGCTGCTGGTGGAGATCTCCCGTCTGCTGGGCTATGAGGTCACCCGCAGCCTGCCCCTGCGCGATGTTGAGATCGAAACTCCCCTCACCAGGATGACCGGCAAGGCAATCGCCGGCAAGACCCTTGCCATCGTTCCCATCCTGCGCGCGGGTCTGGGCATGGTGGACGGTCTGCTCAGCCTTGTGCCTACCGCCAAGGTCGGTCATATTGGTCTTTACCGCGACCACGAGACCCACAAGCCCGTGGAGTATTACTGCAAGCTGCCCGATGACATCCAGAGCCGCTTCATCATCGTCACCGATCCCATGCTCGCCACCGGCGGCAGTGCCGCTGACGCTGTGCGTATGCTCAAGGACAAGGGCTGCGCCGATATCCGTCTGATGTGTCTGGTTGCCGCTCCCGAGGGCGTTAAGGCTTTCCACGAGGAGCATCCCGACGTTCCCGTGTTCACCGCCGCTCTGGACGAGCGTCTGAACGAGAACGCCTACATCGTGCCCGGTCTGGGCGACGCAGGTGACCGCATCTTCGGCACCTATTAATATTCGCAGGGGGAATAGATTATGAAACGCGAGGGCTATATCTCGTGGGATGATTATTTCCTCGGCGTGGCGATCCTTGCATCCATGCGCAGCAAGGATCCCGGCACGCAGGTGGGCTGCTGCATAGTGGGGGAGGACAGGACCATTCTCTCCACCGGCTACAACGGCTTCCCCAAGGGCTGCTCCGATGATGATTATCCGTGGGAGCGCGAGGGCGAGCGCAACTGCACCAAGTATCCCTTTGTGGTGCACGCCGAGCTCAACGCCATCCTCAACGCCGGCGGCAAATCACTCAGGGGTGCCACTGTGTACACCACGCTGTTCCCCTGCAACGAGTGCGCCAAGGCGATCATCCAGTCGGGCATCGCCCGGGTGGTGTATCTGTCCGACAAGTACGCGGACACCGACTCCACCATAGCCTCCAAGCGCATGATGGATTCGGCAGGTGTTACCTATACGATGCACGAATCCGAAGTTGAGCAGCTGGTGCTCAACTTCCGCATAGACTGATTACCGCCGCGGTGAGTGGGATGTTTCCGCACACCGCGGCTGATTTTTCAGGGAGATAAATATGATTACCTACAAAGACATCAAAAACAATTCCGAGATCAACACCTATATCGAAAAAGCCGACCAGTCCCTTGATGCCATCGGCTACACCGAGCACAGCTTTACCCACGCCAAGCGCGTCGCCGGCACCGCCAAGATGATCCTTGAGGAGCTGGGCTATCCTCAGCGCGAGGCGGAGCTGGCGCAGATCGCGGGATATATGCACGACATCGGCAATCTCATCAACCGCATCGAGCACGCCCAGAGCGGCGCGATCATGGCGTTCAGAATCCTGCGCGCCATGGGCATGGAGCCGGACGAGACCGCCACCGTGGTAACCGCCATCGGCAACCACGACGAATCCACCGCCATGCCGGTCAATCCCGTTGCCGCCGCGCTGATAATCGCCGACAAATCGGACGTGCGCCGAAGCCGTGTGCGCAACCGCGACACCATCAGCTTTGACATCCACGACCGCGTCAATTATTCCGTGAAAAGCTCCAAGGTAGTGGTGGACAGGGAAAACGGACGCATTGAGCTGCATCTGGTTGCGGATACCAAGCGTTTTTCCGCTATGGAATTCTACGAGATATTCCTTGAGCGTATGCTGCTGTGCCGCCGTGCTGCCGAGCATCTCAAGGTGAAGTTTGTCACATATCTTGACGATCAGATTCTCGCCTGATCGTGGCGGAGGTAATATATGAACATCCATGATTCCGTTATCGACCTCATCGGCAATACTCCCATGGTGGAGCTGAAGGCGTTCTGCTCAGCGCAGGGGATAACCTCTGCGCGCGTTGTCGCCAAGATGGAGAGCTATAATCCTGCAGGCAGCGCAAAGGATCGCGTGGGTGCTGCCATGCTCCGCGCCGCGCAGGCGGAGGGACTGCTGCAGCCGGGCGGCACCATCGTCGAGCCCACCAGCGGCAACACCGGCATCGGTCTTGCGCTGGCCGCCATCGCCATGGGCTGCAGGGTCATCCTCACCATGCCGGACACCATGAGCATTGAGCGCAGACGGCTGCTGTCCGCCTACGGCGCGGAGCTGGTGCTCACCGACGGCGCGCTGGGCATGAGCGGAGCCATCGCCAAGGCAGAGGAGCTGGCGGCGCAGATCGAGGGTGCGTTCATCCCCGGTCAGTTTGTCAACCCGGCAAATCCCGAGGCGCATTATGCCGCCACCGGTCCCGAGATCTGGCGCGACACCGACGGCGAGGTGGACATCCTCGTGGCAGGAGTGGGCACGGGCGGCACACTGAGCGGCACGGGCAACTACCTCAAGGATCAGAAGCTGTCGGTGGAGGTCATCGCTGTGGAGCCTGCCGATTCCCCCGTGCTGTCGGGCGGCGAGGCAGGAAAGCACGGTCTGCAGGGCATCGGCGCAGGATTCATCCCTGCCACCACCGATCTGTCGGTCATTGATAAGATCACCTGCGTCACCACCGAACAGGCGGTCGAGACCTGTCGCGCCCTTGCCGCCGCCGAGGGCATCCTTACCGGATTCTCCGGCGGAGCTGCGGTCTGGGCGGCAGCGCAGGCGGCAAAGGATCCGGAAAACGAAGGAAAGATGATCGTCGTGATCATTCCCGACTCGGGAGAGAGATATCTTTCCGCCGGGATCTACGACTGAACCTCATCGCCGTCGCTGCCCAACGGAGGAAATAAATGAAAAACATCACCACAAAGCAGTTCCAGATCCTCACCGACAATCAGCTCGTGTGGGATTTTATGACCGAGACATTCGCCGAGGACTACTCGGGCGGCGTGCCTGCGCCCTTTTTTGAGTACGCGCTGACCTCCTCGTGGATGGATAAGCGCTACCTGCATCTGTGCCGCCTGTGGCTGGACGGGGATAAGGTCGCGGCGTTTGCGTTCATGGAATCGCCTGCCACCGCCATCTTCTTCAACCTGCGTCCCGGCTACGAGGAGCTTGCGGGCGAGATGATCGACTACGCCCGTGAGTATATGCCCGGCGGCGAAGCTGAGCAGGAGCTGGTGCTCTTTTCGGGGCAGACCGCCCTCATCGCTGCGGCAGAGCAGCGCGGCTACACCGTCGCGTGGGAGGAAGGTGACTACGTCATTGATTTCGACACCGCCGAACTGGATCACAGGCTGCCGGAGGGCTATTGCTTTGCCGATCCGCTGAAGTGTGATCCGGTCAGATTAGCCGAATGTATGTGGAAGGGCTTTGATCACGAGGACAAGGGTCCTTTTGTCAACTGGGACGCGCCCATTCCCGACGATTCGTCGTGGAATCCTCCGAAAGCCTACAACGGCATCATCAGCTCCATCATGTCACCGCCGCCTCATTCCACCTACGGGAAGGATATCCTCATTGCCAATGCCGACGGCGAGTACGTCTGCTATGCCGGAATGTGGTGGGTGGAGCGCTGCGGTCTTGCCTATATGGAACCGCTGTGCACCGTTCCCGAACACAGGGGCAAGGGTCTTGCCGCCGCTGCGCTGAGCGAGCTTTACCGCAGGCTCAAGCCGCTGGGAGCGAAGATGATGACCGGCGGCGGAAGCGAATTCTACCGCCGCATAGGCTACAACCGTCAGATCCGCTGGCTGCACATGAAGAAAGCATGACAGAAACAGAAAAAACAAGGCAGGCTGCAAGCGCGCAGTCTGCCTTTTGTCATATTATGGAATGGGATCAGTCGTCGATCTCGCAGCCGGAGGAAACGGGCTGGGTGAGGAAGACCTCGTCGTACTCCCGACGGAGCTCTGCGGCGCAGTCCTCCGCAAGATCAGCATCGTCAAAGATGCCGAACACAGCCGAGCCGCTGCCGGTCATGCAGGCGCCCAGCGCGCCGCTGCGCACCATGCGCTCCTTGATGGAGTCCACCTCGGGAATGTCTGTCACGCGCTCGAAAATGTTGCGCAGATGCTTTGCCACGCCCTCAAGGTCGCTGCCGCAGATGGCCTCGCTGATGTCCTCGGAGCACTCGGCAGGGGAAGTCAGTCCCTGCTCGTCCACGGTGCGGTATGCCGCGGCGGTGGAGACGGAGACCTCGGGCTTGCAGATGAGGATGTGGCAATCGGGCAGGTCGGGGAGGGGCGAGAGGATGTTGCCTGTGCCCCGGGCGAGCATGGTGCCGCCAAGGATGCAGAAGGGCACGTCGGCGCCCACTCGCTCGCCGATATCGCACAGCTGTTCCGGCTCGAGACGGGTGTTGAGCAGCTCGTCCAGCGCCACGATGACAGCAGCCGCGTCGGCACTGCCGCCGGCGAGACCGGCCTGGGCAGGGATGGCTTTCTTTATGCGGATGCTCACGCCGGGATTGTCGATCTCGGTGTAGTCAAAGAAAGCCGCTGCCGCGCGGTAGGCGGTGTTGGTGTGGTCGTCTGCTATGCAGCTGTTTCCGGTGGTGGATACGGTGATTCCGCCTTCTTCGGTGCCCAGCTTTACGTTAACGGTGTCGCACAGGGACACGGACTGCATAACAGACTCAAGCAAGTGGTAATCGTCGTCCCGTTTGCCGACAATATCCAGAGAGAGATTTATCTTGGCGTTGGCTCTGACGGTTGCTTTCATTCAGAATTTTCCTCCTGATTTGTGACCTTTATTTCTTGCGGTCGTAGTTGAAAATGAACTTGCGCTTCACGTCAATGGCCTTCACGGGGCACATTTCGTGGCAGCAGTAGCATTTGATACATTGTGAGTAGTCAATATCTGCCTTTTTATTCGCTACGGTTATGGTATGCTGTGGACAGGATTCGGCGCATTTGCCGCAGCCGATGCACTTTTTCTTTTTGATCACGGGTCGCGGAGAGAGCTTGCCCTCCACCTTGCGGCCCAGCGGACGCAGGAATTTCGGCAGAAAATCGAGGAAGTCGGTGTCCTTGGAACGGGGCTGGCGGAAATCGCTCACCACCAGACCGTCGATGGAGCCGTGCATCTCCACCTCCTCAAGGGAGGCTGGGCACAGACCGCGCAACATGCCGTGACGGAGCATGAACACCTTCCGGGGATCCATGTTGATGAGTGCGCAGGCGACGATATCCATGGCAAAGGGGTTGCGGCCGCCGATGACCGCGCCCACGAATCGGGGCGTGCCGCCGGAGGGCCCGTCGCCCTCCATGCAGTCGATGGCGTCGATGAAGGAGAGCTGAGGACGCACCAGCGTGCACAGATCCACCAGCATCTGCTGGAAGTCGGATTTGTCGGGATACTGGCAGTGCATCTCCGGCTTGCTCAGACCGGGCATACAGCCAAAGAGGTTCTTCACCGCGCCGGAAAGACCGGTCATGCAGTGGGTCTTGAGCTTGGCGATGTTGATGAACACATCGGCACCCACGATGGGGGTGATGACGCCGAACTGATGGCAGAGCAGCGCATCGGGATGGGTGAGGGGAATGGAGGTGAAATCAGTGGTGTTAAGCTCGGCGCCTTCACGCCTGCACACCTCGGTGATGCCGCAGGTGTTGTAGATGCCGGACATGACCGACTTGTTGTAGAGACCGCCGGAGCTTTCGGCGATGGTCACGCTGCCGGCTCCGCGGCGTTTGACCGCGCGGATGACGGCGGCGACCACCTCGGGGTGGGTGGTGGTGGCTTCCTCCGGCCTGCGCTTGATGACCAGATTGGGCTTGATGACCACCGAGCAGCCGGGGGTGATGTAATCGGAAAGACCGAGGAGGCTGCACTGCTCTTCGATGATGGCGTCCAGACGGTCGATGTCATAGCTGTCGCAGGGGCTCACGCACACTCTGCGGTCGGAAAAATCCGTGGTGCGGCTGATGGCGGCTGCTGCCGTCTGTTCCATGGCTTCTGCCTCCGTTCGGATTGATGATTGGTTGTGGCAAGTGGAAAAGCTTTACAGCTCCTCGCTCACGAATTCCTTTATTCTGTGGAGGGCTTCGGTGATGTGCTTGACCGAGTAGGAGTAGGATACGCGGATGAAGCCCTCGCCCGAGTCGCCGAATGCCGAACCGGGCACCACGGCGACGTGCTTGGAGCGCAGCAGACGCTCGCAGAACTCGCCGGAGCTCAGACCGGTGTGGCGGATGGAGGGGAAGATGTAGAACGCGCCCTCGGGCATGAAGCACTCAAAGCCCATCTCGCGGAAGCCGTCCACGATGAAGCGGCGGCGCATATCGTATTCATTGCGCATACGGGCGACGTCCTCGTCACCGTTGCGCAGAGCGTCGATGGCGGCGAACTGGGCGGTGGAGGGGGAGCACATGACCGCGTACTGATGCAGCTTGGTCATGATGGCAAGCACGGGAGCGGGTCCCATGGCATAGCCCAGACGCCAGCCGGTCATGGCGTAGGATTTGGAAAAGCCGTTGACCACGATGGTGCGCTCGCGCATACCGGGGATCTCGGCAAAGGAGACGTGGCGCTCGTCGCCGTAGGTCAGCTCGCAGTATATCTCGTCGGAAAGCACCATGATGTCGGTGCCGCGCAGAACATCGGCGATGGCCTCAAGGTGCTCGCGGCGCATGACCGCGCCGGTGGGATTGTTGGGGAAGGGGAGAACGAGGATTTTGGTGCGCTCGGTGATGGCGGCACGAAGCTGGTCGGCGGTGAGGCGGAATTCGTCCTCCACCTTTGTGACCACAGGCACGGGAACGCCGCCGGCTATGGATGCCAAAGGCTCATAGCACACAAAGCAGGGCTCGGGAATGAGCACCTCGTCACCGGGGTTGAGCAGGGCGCGGAAGCACAGGTCGATGGCCTCCGAGCCGCCCACGGTCACCAGCACTTCGGTCTTGGGGTCGTACTTCAGTCCGAAGCGGCGCTCGGAATAGCGGCTGATCTCCACCAGCAGCTCGGTAAAGCCGCGGTTGGGAGAATACTGGGTGCGTCCCTTCTGAAGGGTCTCGATGCCCACCTCGCGCACGTGCCACGGGGTCTTGAAGTCGGGCTCGCCCACCGACAGGGAGATAACGTCGTCCATCTCGGCGGCGATGTCAAAGAACTTTCTTATGCCCGAGGGCTTGAGATTATAGGCGCACTGATTGAGCAGGGATTCATAGTCCATCACAGGAGGTCGATCCTCCTTTCGTCCTCCTCGCTGTCAACGAGAAGAACGCCGTTGTCCTTGTACTTCTTGAGCACAAAGTGGGTGGCGGTGGACATTACGGATTCGATGGTGGAAAGACGGCGCGCCACAAACATGGCGATGTCCTGAATGGTGCGGCCGGTTACATAGACCGCGAAGTCATAGGCGCCGCTCATCAGGTGGACGCTGTCCACCTCGTCAAAGGCGAGGATCTCCTCGGCGATTTCGTCAAAGCCGGTGTCGCGGCGCGGCGTGACCTTCAGCTCGATGAGAGCGATGACCGATTCCTTCTGCTCGACCTTGCTCCAGTCGACGATGGCGCGGTAACCGCGGACAACGCCTTCCTTTTCCAGACGGGCTATCTCAGCGTCAACGGCTGCTTCGTCCATATTCAGCATGACGGCGATGTCATGGTTGCTCAGACGGGGATTTTCAGCCAGAAGATCAAGTATGGTTTTCATAACGAAATCACTCCTTTTTTACCATTAGAGTTCAGTATACACAATTATATGGCGAAATGCAATTCTTTTAAGCGCCAATTGCTGATATTTTCACAGTATGTTCACACCCTGCAGCCGCAGACGGCGGAGGTCAACCGCACGCGGGATGCTGAATAGTATGTACTGACAGGATGCGGACGGGTGGGCGGATTTTGCCTTTACGCGTTTATTTTGCTTATTTTACGGAAATTATATTGACAGGCGAGCCATCGCCCAAAAGGAATGACAGAATACATGGAGAGTGATACGATAATGAACGTAAGACGGGGAGATATATATTACGCCGACCTCAGTCCGGTGGTGGGCAGCGAGCAGGGTGGGATAAGGCCGGTACTTATCGTGCAGAACGATGTGGGCAACCGGTTCAGTCCCACGGTCATCGCCGCCGCCATCACCAGCCAGACCGACAAATCCCGTCTGCCGACGCATATCCGACTGAATTCCCCCGACTGCGGTCTGCACAAGGATTCGGTGGTGCTGCTCGAGCAGGTGCGCACCCTTGATAAACGCAGACTGCGCGAGTGCATGGGCAGGCTGGACGACAGCGTCATGGACAAGGTGGACCGAGCCATATCAATCAGCCTCGGACTTGCCGGAACGGGCGGCATCAGAGAGGCGAACTGAACAGTGACAGGCGGTGTGCCGGCGGAAAAAGCTGCCGGTGCGCCGCCTGCGGCTGTTTGTGTACTAAGCAGGTAAAATGCGGCAGCTGTGGGGAAATCTTCGTTTTTCGTACAGGGATGCTCACACGGCTATGTTAAGATTTTGTGAAAATTGAACGGTACACAGACGTTACATACCGTCAATGTGACGAACAGAAAAATCATCACATATTCTTGACATCGGATTCGGTTTTCGATATGCTAAAAGTACGTTGTTTCCGGTCGGATTCCGTCGACTGAAAATTCCGGTTCTGCTGATTCGAGACCTGCATAAGGCGTGTAGCGAATCGGCAATTTTCATTCAGCGGAGTTTTATCGGAGACGGCGAAAAAACAGGGCTGTTCGGAAGCCTAGAAAAAATTCAGGAGGTAATCAAGTTGTTCAAGCTCAAAGAAAAGAACGCAAAAATCACGACGGAAATAATTGCCGGCCTTACCACGTTCTTCACCATGGCCTACATTGTCTTCGTCAACCCTGACCTGATTTCTGCCGGTGCCGGCGGAGATGAAGCAGTCAAAACCAGCGTGTTCGTCGCTACCTGTCTGGCAGCCTTCTTCGGCACTCTGCTGATGGGTCTGCTGGCAAACATCCCCTTTGCACAGGCTCCCGGTATGGGACTTAACGCTTTCTTTGCTTTCACTGTCATGGGCGCTATGGGTTACAGCTATGCCCAGGCTCTGGCAATCGTATTCATCTCCGGTATTCTGTTCATCCTCATCACTGCCGTTGGTCTGCGTCAGGCCATCGTCAGAGCTATCCCCAAGAACCTGAGATACGCCATCTCCGTTGGTATCGGCCTGTTCATCGCCTTTATCGGCCTGCAGGGCTCCAAAATCGTTGTCAACAACGACAGCACTCTCGTCGGTATTGCTCCCTTCAAGGAGATCCTCAACGGTGACGTTGCTGTTTACGGCGCTCTGATGACTATTCTTGGCGTTGTCATCATCGCTGTTCTGAACCGCTTCAAGGTTCCCGGTGCTATCCTTGTCGGCATCATCGGCACCTCCGCTCTGTACTGGCTCATCGGCAGCCTGACCGGTATCGATCCTCTGCCCGCAAAGAGCATCGATCTTGCTCAGATCGGCAGCCAGTTCGGCACCTGGGCTGATACCTCCTTTGGTGTTGCCTTTACCGAAGGCTTTGCCGGTCTGTTCAAGGGCATGAGCTTCCTCGAGGGTCTGGTAGCTGTTGGCGTCATCGTCCTGTCCTTCTCCTTCGTCGATATGTTCGACACCATCGGCACCCTCATCGGCGCTGCCAACAAGGGCGGCATGCTGGACGAGGACGGCAATATGCCTGAGATGACCAAGGCTATGCTGGCTGACTCCATCGCCACCACCACCGGTGCCGTTCTCGGTACCTCCACTGTTACCACCTTCGTCGAGTCCAGCGCAGGTATCGCTGCCGGCGGCAGAACCGGTCTTTCTTCTGTTGTGACCGCTGTCTGCTTCCTGCTGGCTCTGGCTCTGGCTCCTCTGACAGGCTACGTTCCTGGTGCAGCCACCAACGCTGCCATCATCTTCGTCGGCGTTCTGATGATGAGCTCCGTCAAGGATATCGAATGGGACGACGCCACCGAGGCTGTTCCTGCCTTCGTCTGCATCGCTGCCATGCCTTTCTGCTACAGCATCTCCGAGGGTATCTTCCTGGGCATCATCACCCACGTCCTCATCAAGGTTCTCTCCTTCAAGTTCAAGGATGTTTCCGTCATCGAGTGCATCCTTGCCGCTCTGTTCATCCTCAAGTACCTGTTTGTCTGATAAACGGCACTGAGCTGAGCGTTTTATCCCAATAATTTCAGCCCCCGGCCTGTGTGGTCGGGGGCTGTTGTCATGTGTGGGATAATGTCACGCCTGTCTGTCAGCGCGCACGGTCAGCTCGTGATCGGTCAGTGCGATCAGTTCTGTTCGCTTCTGCGTGCCTTGCGCAGCACCACGCGCATATCGCTGCCGGAGAAGCGGTAGCGCTGATAGCTGCCGGTGATGCGCGATACCACGCGCTGGGTGTATTTCTGCTCCAGACCGTCGATGTCCAGATTGGTGCTGATGATGGTGGGGCGTCCGCGGAGCAGACGGGTGTTGATGATGTCGTACAGCACCGAGACGGTGAACTGGGTGGCGAACTCCGCGCCCAGATCGTCAAGGATAAGCAGGTCGCACTGACACAGCAGCTCACGGGTGTTGTCGCCCTTGGGAGCGCGCCCGAAGTGCTCGTCCTCGATGCGTGCAAAGAGGTTGTTGGCAGAGCCGTAGACGACGCCGAAGCCCTTGTTTATGACCTCGCCGGCGATGGCAAGGGAAAGGTGGGTCTTGCCCAGTCCCACGCCGCCCTGCAGCAGCAGACTGGGTGAGCTGAGGGAGAAGTCGTCGGCGTAGCGGCGGCATTTCTCCAGAGTGATCGCCATGCCCTTGCGCGGCGAGACCATGCTGCCGTCGGCGGCACGGTCAGGATAATGATCCAGCGAGAAGCTCTCGAAGGTGCTCAGTCCCAGAGGGGTCTCGGCGTTGAGACGCTCAAAGGCGATGGTGCGCATTTCGCGCTGCAGGCAGGCGCACAGGCGGTCGCCGTCCACACCGGTGTCGCTGCAGACGGTGCAGGTGTATTCCGGTTTGAGCCAGTCGCTGTGATGTCCGTGCTGCTCCAGCAGGCTGCGCATCTGCGCCTGAATGGCAAGATTGCGCTCCTTGCAGTCCTCCACGCTGACGTCGCTGTCCTTTTTCAGGATGGCGACGGCAAGACGGGTGCAGGTAGTGGAAAGCTCACGCACCAGCTGCTCGTATTCGGGGCACTCGCGATAGAATTCATCCCGGCGGCGCTCGGCTTCGTATTCAGCCTGCTCGCGCAGACGGGCGATGCGTCCGCGGGCTTCGGCGTAGATTTCAGGTGAAAAACCCATGATTCAGTCTCCGATAAGTGAAAATTATGTATAAAGGCGGATAACTTTACGCGTCATCCATCCAGTCGTCGTCCAGCATAGCCTCGATGTCGTCGCGGTCGTAGGTGCCGCCGATCAGTCCGCTGCCTGCTTCAGGCTTACGGGGCACTTTTTCGGGGACTGCGGCGACATCAGCCTGCGCCTGCTCGGCGGTGGTGATGCCTTTTTTGTGCCAGTTGGACAGGATGCCGTTCATGTAGCTCATTGCCAGCTTGCCCTTGCTGTCCACGCAGCGCTCGTAGGCAAGCTGTATCAGCTCGTCGGAAAAGCTCCAATCATTGACCCATACGTTTGCGTATTCCTGCTCCTTTTTGGTGGGAGCACGTTCGGGGAGATCAAGGAGGACGCGGATGCGGTTCCACGCCGTACGGGCGGAACGCAGGTGCTTTATCTTGCTGTCCACCTGCTCGATGGTGATGATATCCTCACTGACCCAGCCGATGCCGGTGCTTTCGATGTATGCAAGGCTGGGCTTGCCGATCTCGCGGCAGTATTCCACCAGCATGGCGACGCAGGAGGGGGGCAGACCGTACCATTTTGTGAGGGTGATGAAGGCGGCGATCTCCGAGTGGTTGAGGTTCTTGCTGAGGATGCTGCCCAGCACCGAGAGCATCTGACGCAGCTCGCAGTCCTCGCGCATCATCTGTGTACACTCGTCGTAGGAATAGCGGATGCGCTCCCTGGCTTTTGGCTTGGGTTTGCTGTCATCCGCTTCCGCAGGCTGTGCGGACAGGGCAGCCTCGGCAGTGATTTCCGGCGAGGAAACCTGCAGAGCGGCAGATGCGCTGACCGCGTCCTGTTGCTCCTGCGGCTCACACACCATCGGCTCGGATTGGCTTTGCGGCGCGCTTTCGGGCGGTACAAGCTGATCGCCTTTACACACGATCAGCCCCTGCTGCTGCCAGTATTCCAGCGCGTCGGCGGTGTCGCCCTCGGTGATTCCGCAGGCTTTTGCAAGCTCGGGGAGCTCCACGCTCTTACCGCTGTGGCGCAGCATATAAAGAAGCACCTTGAGCTGTGCTTCACCTGCCAGCCGCAGCTGGCGGTCAACAAGGCCGCAGGGCACGGCAAAAACGCCGTTCCACGCGCCCAGATTCATTATGTAAGACAAAATATCGCTCCTAACGTCCTGCGGTATCTTCGGGACAACCATTATAACACACATCGGACTGTTTTTGTCCACCAAAACAGAAAAATAATAAAAATGTGGAAATGACTGCGTGCGTGTAGTAAAATATCCGTGAAAGAGACCAACCGACGCCCCTGTCGGATGGTTATACATAAGGAAGGGCAGCGTGATTCAATTGTTAGACAACAAGGCTGCTGACTTGCTCATCTGCGCCGTGGCGCAGGGAGATATGTCTGCGCTGGAAAAGCTCTACTGCGAGCTGGCTCCGGCGGTGTGCGCCTTTGCACGCTCCATCGTTAAGGATGAAGCGGCGGCGCAGGATATCATGCAGGATACCTTTGTGCGCGTGTACAATTCCGCGGCGGCGTTCAGACCATGCGGTCTTGGATGCGCGTGGATAATGCAGATCGCCCGCAATCTGTCTCTGAACGCACTGACGCGCTTTGCACGCATCGAGCCGCAGGAGAACGCACCCGAGACCGCCGCCGCGGAGTCCACCGCCGATTCCGTCGAGGCACGGGTGATGATTATGAGCGCGCTGGATACCCTCAGTGAAGCCGAACGGCAGGTGGTCACCCTCCACGCCGTTTCGGGGCTGAAGCTGGATGAGGTTGCCAGGGTATTGAACGAGCCGCTGGGCACGATAAAATGGCGTCATTCGGCGGCGATGAAGAAAATACGCGCGGCAATGTCCGCGGGAGAGGAGGCGGTAAAGTGAACGACCAGAAGATCCTGAATATGGTTGCCGACACTGTCACTGCGGCAGCCAGGCCCGACTTTGCCGACCTGCTTGCGCGGATCAGGGCGGACAACGGGGCTTCCACCGCCCCTCAGATGACACCGCAGCGCAGCGGCGCCGGCAAGGTTTTTGCCTATGCCGCAGCAGGCATTGCGGCAGCGGCAGCGCTGGGCACCATGACCTTTGTGGGACTTTCCATGGGTTCAGTAAGCAGCAGCGAGAGTTTTGCGCCCGATGCGGAGTGCGAAGCTCCGATGGCAAGTGAGTCCTTCTCCGAAGATATTGGTTATGAGAACATCCTTGATTCCGCTGCGCCCTCGGAGCCCACGATGAACGATTCAATGGACAACGATATGTGGTCCGAGGATGAGAACGTGTCGGACGGTGACGTCTCCGGCAGCGACGTTTCCGGCACCGACGCCCAAGAGGTAGAGTGACATGACGGCAGTAATCAGATTGCTGGCGGCGCTGCTGGCGCTGCTCACCGTCAGCGGCTCACAGCCGTCCGTGAAGCTGTCGGGTGAAACGAGTGATTATTATATCGAAAAACTGGGGCTGACCCTGCAGCTGCCTGCGGAGGCGCACGTCACCGACCGCACGGTGGACAGCGATTATCCGCCGCTGGAGCATTTCGGCATGAGTGCCCAGCAGCTGGAGGTGCAGTATAAGAAGGCTGATATCCACTGCAATGCCATCTGGTTTCCCGAAGATACCGACATGACCGAGATCATCGTCGCCATGACCGAGGATGACGATTCCCGTGCCATATTCAACCTCAGGGATTACGATCGTTTGTATCAGCAGGCACTTGCCGATTCCTATTCCCGGTTCAGCCAGCAAGGCATGGAGGTATCGGCGCAGTACACCGACGCATCGCTGGTGGATACGGAGCAGGCGGTGTTTGTCCGCGCCCACGGCAGGAAGCGTTCGCAGGATTCCGAGGAGCGTCACCTGCATTATATGACCGTAGTCAACGGTCAGCGCATCGAGATCACCCTCGTGGAGCACGGCGCGGCAGAAGGGGACGGCGTGCGTACGGTAAGCGCGGAGAATCAGGAACTGATGGATGAGATCATCCGTACCATGCGCTTTGATAAGCTGAAAAACGAATTCGTCGCCAAGAATTCCCGATTCATGACGGGGGCGTATGTGGTGCTGAGCCTTTCCGCTCTGCTGATAATCTCGTACATCGTCGGCAAGGTCAGGGCGACCATGGCGCAGAAGAAGGCAGCCGCAGAAGCCGACGCGGAGAGCAAATCTGCGAGCGATGAGGACGAAAATTCGACTGATGCGGAGGAAGCGGCGGAATAATGCTCCCCCAGTCACGGCATACGCCGCGACAGCCCCCTCGGGGAGGGGGCCTGTGCTCTCCAGTCACGGATTGCGATGCGGCAGCCCCCTCGGGGAGGGGGCCTGTGCTCCCCCAGTCACGGATTGCGATGCGGCAGCCCCCTCGGGGAGGGGGCGTATTGCTCCCCCAGTCACGGCATACGCCGCGACAGCTGCCTTAGGGAGGGGGGGCTGTGGCTCCCCAAGGAAGCTGGTCTGCAGCGAAAAAACATCGCCAAGTCAAAGAGAATATTGGGGCACGTCCGCAGGATTCGCGCAGCGAATCAGGGCGACCGCAGAGGTGCGTATGCACCGTGTCGCCCGTTGCAGGAAGTGCCCGGGCTGCCACAATGCGACGTGCAGATCCGCAGAATGATGAATGGGTGATGGGGCACGTGAGCGTGATTTGCGACGCAAATCCGAGTGACCGCAGAGGTGCGTACGCACCGTGTCACTCGAAGCGTCAGTGCCGGACTGTCGTAAGCGAGAAGCGCATTTTGCTTCCTTTTGGGCGCAAGCAAAAGGAAGAGCCCAGCCGGCTTGAGGCGAAAACGTGAAGTCTGCACCATAGCCGACCGGCAACGAGTAAAGCCGCCCAGCCGGCTTGAGGCGAAAACGTGAAGTCTGCACCATAGCCGACCGGCAACGAGTAAAGCCGCCAGCCGGCTTGAGGCAAAAACGTGAAGTCTGCACCATAGCCGACCGGCAACGAGTAAAGCCGCCAGCCGGCTTGAGGCGAAAGCGAAAGGTTCGCACCGCAGAGCCCGTACATCCAAGATAATCAGAATATAAGCTCAACAGCAGCGCACCGCGGGAAACGCTCCTGCAGTGCGCTGCTGTTTTGTGTTACCGATAATAATGCTGAGTCTTATCCGCGTGAGAAAACAACCTCGCCGATCTGAGGAGCCTCGGGGTCATTGTATACGCTGACGGTCAGGCAGTTGGATGCGTCGATATGCGCCAGCGTCCACTGCCAGAAGAATCTTCCGTCGTCAGTCCAGCTGTGGAAATTGAAATACTCCTCCATCTCACCGCAGCGGAGCATCCTGATGTTCCCGACCTCGGTCTCATCGGTGACGGCGGCGGTGAGGGTGACCACGTTGCCCACGGCGGTGCGGTTGATGGTGACGGTCTCAAAGCTCAGACCGGGGATAGTACCGCCGTCTGCAGCAGTATAGACCGCCGATCCCAGCACGGGAGCCTCGCTCAGCAGGATGGTGAAGGCGGTGGTGTCCGTCTCGTCGCTGACCTTTGCGCCGTCTTCCAGACGGATCTTGCGCACATCGAGAAGGCACTCGATCTCATGGATTGGATCGATGGTCAGTTTGTCCCTCTGGATCAGGATGTTCATCTCACGGTCGGAGACGATTTCTTCCAGGGAGGAGGCATAGCCGGACAGATCGACGTCGCCGATGTTGATGTTCGCGCCGATAAAAAGGGGAATCCTGCCCTGCTGCTCAGCATAGGCAAAGGAGCCGACGCCCTGTGCGATCTCCTCGGCAGAGGGGATGTCCATGCAGCCGTTGAGGATATAATCCTCGTCGCAGGTGATGTTGAGGGCGACAATAATTGTGTTGCCGGCGGTGAGGGATTCGGTGACGCGGCAGGTCCAGTATTCACCTTCGATGACCTGACTGTGGGGCACGATGTACTGATCGGCTTCGGAGGGAAGCTCGTAGGTTGTGCGACCCAGCAGATCACGGATGCCCGAGATGTTCAGGGCGTAAGCGGTCACGGACAGCCCCAGCACCAGACAGGCGGCAGCGGCTGCAACGACCAGTTTGCGCATGGGCTTGCGCGCGGTCTTTTTATCCGCGGCAGGCTGTGCCATGCTCTCGGCGATGAATTCGGGGTCGATGCCCTCAAGGGCTTGATTGATGCGATTGTGATTCATGTCTGAAAACCTTCTTTCTGCAGGAATTTCTGCAATTTCTGACGTATGCGGTGCAGGCGGACAGAAACCGCGTGGGGAGAGGTGCCGGACTGTCGGGCGATGGCTGTGACGCTGTCACCGTGCCAGTAGCGGCGCAGAAAAAGATACCTGCTGTCGCCGTCCAGCTGCTCAAGAAAGCGGTTGAGCTGCTCGGTGAGACGGCGCGCGTCGGCTTCGGTCTCCACGTCGGACAGGGCAGGGACGGTGTCGCCCAGCTCATCGAGGGCGGTGTCGTAGAAGCTGTTGCGCTTGCGTGCGGTGTTGGCATGGTGGCGGCTGAGGCACACGTTGCGCGTGATGGCGCAGAAGTACGCTCCGGGATGCTCGGGCTGCGACGGCGGAACGCTGTTCCACATCTGCAGGCAGGCTTCGCTGACGCACTCCTCGGCATCCTGCGGATCCTTGAGTATGTTGGCGGCAATGTGCCGCGCGGCTGTTCCGTAACGGTTCATCAGTTCATTTATCGCCTGCTCCGAGCGCTCAAGGAACAGGGCGACAAGCTCGTGATCGGTCAATAACCGCACCTCCTTTCCGTTACACTGCTACAGTAGGGTTTTCGCAGCAGATATCTCACGAGGATTTTTTATTTTTTGCAAAAACTGTCGAACTTTCATTCCCACTGTGATATAATAACCCCCAACGGTTAAAACATATAGAGTAAAATCGGAGGATAGTTTATGGAAAGAGAACGACTCGGAAGCCGTCTGGGCTTCATTCTGCTCAGCGCCGGCTGTGCCATCGGCTGCGGCAACGTGTGGAAGTTCCCGTGGCTGACCGGTCAGAACGGGGGCGGCGGATTCGTGCTGCTGTATATTCTGTGCATCGTGCTCATCGGTCTGCCGGTGATGACCATGGAGCTGTCTCTGGGACGCGCCTCGCAGGCAAGCCCGGTAAAGATGCTCAGAAAGCTGGAAAAGCCCGGTCACAAATGGCATCTGCAGGGCGGCTTCGCTCTGCTGGGCAACGTGTGTCTGATGAGCTTTTACACCACCGTTGCCGGCTGGATGATCTATTATTTCTACAAGTTCCTCACAGGGCAGAATGCCGAACTGACCTTTGAGGGCATGATCTCCAGCACTCCTGTCAGCATGGGGTTCATGGCGATCGTGGTCGTGCTGGGCTTCATCGTGGTCAGCTTCAAGCTGCAGGGCGGTCTTGAGCGCGTCACGAAATATATGATGGTGGCGCTGCTGGTCATCATGCTGGTGCTCGCCGGCCGCAGCTTCTTCATGGATGGCTCCGCGGAGGGTCTGAGCTTCTATCTGGTGCCCGATTTCACAAAGATCACAGGCAGCACCGTTGTCGCTGCCATGAATCAGGCGTTCTTCACCCTGTCACTGGGCATCGGCTCCATGGCTATCTTCGGCAGCTATCTGGGCAAGGATCGTTCCCTCATGGGCGAATCGATCAGCATTGCAGCGCTGGATACTCTGGTTGCGGTTGTTGCAGGTCTGATCATTTTCCCTGCCTGCTTCACCTACGATCTTGAGGTTGGCGCAGGTCCCAAGCTGCTGTTCAACACCATGGCGACCGTGTTCAACAACATGGACGGCGGACGCTGGTGGGGCGCGCTGTTCTTCATGTTCATGGTTTTCGCAGCTATGTCCACGGTTTTCGCAGTGTTCGAGAACATTCTCGCCTGCGTGCGTGAGCTGACCGGCTGGAGCCGCCCCAAGGGCAGCATCGTGTGCGGTATCGTTGTGCTGCTGCTGTCCTCCACCACCGCGCTGGGCTACAGCGAGTGGGGGAATTTCCATCCCTTCTCCGCCGAAACCAACGTGCTGGATATCTGGGATTTCATCGTAAACAACAACCTGCTGCCTCTGGGCTGCCTTGTGTACACCCTGTTCTGCTGCTATAAGCTGGGATGGGGCTGGGACAATTTCGTCGCCGAAGCCAACTCCGGCAGGGGCTTGAAGGTGAAGAACTGGATGAAGCCCTGGTTCCGCTATGCCATCCCTGCGGTGATCATTTTCCTGTATATCTACGGTCTGATTAATTATTCCTGGAAATAATTCTGTCCGGTGAAGGTGCTTCGATGGATAAATCCATGGATGAGCAGCCGGCTTCTTTCGGAAACAGAATATAAAAAACGGCTTCAGCAAGAAGGGCTGGAGCCGTTTTTTTCGTGTTGGAAGCGAAAAGAGAAATCGTTACAGCAGACCGCAGATCACCGCGATCTGGAATCCGACGGACGCGATACCCAGAAGGACAAGCAGCGCGCTGCTGAACGTCAGAAGCTTGAGACCGGTGTCCGAGGGTCGGGGCATTTCCTTGTAGTATATTTTATCAAAGCAATGTTCGATCGACCACATCATGCCGGGAATGAAGCAATGGAGCACGCCTATGATCAGCAGTATGAGGGCGCAGAAACCCAGCATGAACATCTCGTATGTGAAATCTTCGGGAAAGAGACGATAGCTGAACACCATGAGCACCACCTCGCACAGCATGGCAAGGCATCCGATCACGCCGATGACGATGCGCGTCGGGGTCACGGGGATATCGATAGGTTCCTCGGCTGGTACGCTGTGTTTTTCGTCGGCGATGGCTTTTCTCAGCTTTTCGTTTTTCTTGGATATCTGTCTGCTGAGCTTGTTTGCCTGACGGCTTGTGACCGCCGCGCCCAGTCCGGTGCCGCAGGCTTCGCAGTCCTCGGCTTTTTCGGAGTTTACAATGCCGCACTTGGGGCAGACTTTTGCCATGATTTCTTTTTTCATAATGATTTCCTTTTCCGATATCAGAATTTCCGTGCAGTGACTATAGGTCGGCACATTTGTCAAAAGAGATTATAGCGGACATCGGAGCGGTTTGCAATGGCCTTAAATGATTCTTAAACTTTCACTGTGATGTCTGAGATAAAAGCGCAGCACATTGCTCGTTGGCTGGTGCAGATTCAAAAGAACGCATATGTGATATTGTGATACTGAGGAGTTGACACAAAGGTATCGTATGATATAATTTTTTCAGACATAGAAGTTTTGGAGGGATATTATGGCATTATATACGAGCGGAATTCATTTCAATGAAAACAATACCACATATTGCATCTCGGGTACATTGGTAATAGCCCATTCCGGTCCCGTAAGTGCCCCCGTCGCGAATATTCAGATGTCGGCCGACAGATGGAAGGTGTACTCCGCGAACGGAGCTTACTGGGGCAGTTACATGCCTCAGGAACACGTTGTACATACCACCAAGGGCAGTTATAAAGTGTATGGCGGATACATATTCAGGAATACCGACAAAAAGATGAAAAGACCGCTTCGCACCTATGCCTGCAGCGAAGCGGAAGCTGCCGTGGGCTTTATTGCTTTCCTTATGAGAAACGTGAAAGAAAAAGAAGAAGAAGGAAAAGGAAAAGGAGAAGGCTGCAGCTGCTGTCTGCTGAATCTCACCAAGGAGGATTTTGTTCCCATAATAATTATGGCCGTTACGTTTTTTTTCGTATTGGGAACGACCATTGACTTCTTCGAGCAGATCAACCGGGCTGATCTGCCGTATTTGGGAACGATCGTCCTGTGCGCTGTCATCGGAACGATCATAGGGCTTCTGTTCAAAAACGGTGGGGTATGCGCGTTCTTGTCGTGGCTGTTTGCCACTGTGTCCAGCTTCCTGACGGACGGCGCGCCAATGTACAGCGACAAGACCCTTGAAAGGATCGCCTGCAATATCGGTGTGTCTATCGTTGTTTCGCTGGTGGTAACGTTCAGCGGAGCGCTGATCGCAGACCTGTTCATCAGAATATTCCGCAGAAACAGATCCGCAGAACCGGATTTCATGCCTGTCGCTCCGGGAATGGCCGGTCCGGGTATGGCCGGTCCGGGTATGGCCGGTCCGGGTATGGTCGGTCCGGGAATGGCCGGTCCGGGTATGGTCGGTCCGGGAATGGCCGCTCCGGGAATGGCCGCTCCGGGAATGGTCGGTTTCAGCGGTGTGCCTCAGGTGTATGAACCTCCGAAAAAGAGCAAGGCGTGGATCGTCATACTCGTAATTGTCCTCGTTCTCGTTCTGGCTGCAGGTGCACTGTTTGCCTTCGGTCGGATCGGTTTCTCCGGCTGTTCGCAGAACGGCTTTATGAATTATCACGAACAAGAGGACAGCTTCTACGCAGAGAACGACGTGCCGCCATCCTATGCCGCGTCCGTGCAGGACGGGGAGGCTTTCAGCTACATAGTGGAGGAAGGCACCGCAACACTTACGGATTATCATTTCAAGACAGAGATCACAGACAACGCCACGGGTGAATACGGCAGATATCTGGCTGGCTCGGTGGTCGTGCCCGAAACCATAGACGGCTACACCGTAGCGGCACTGGGCGATTATCTGTTCTACGGCTGCAGATTTGAAAGCATTACGCTGCCTGATACGCTGACGTACATCGGTCCGGGCGCGTTCTCCTATGCCATGTTCGAGAACGGGACGGTCGAAATACCCGATTCCGTGACCGCAATAGCAGAGGAGGCCTTCTACAGATCCAACTACTCACACATACAGCTGCCCGAGGGTCTGGGATATATTGGTGACTTTGCGTTTGCGGAGACTGACCTGAGCGGAGAAACTGTATTTATCCCCTCAAAGGTCGAAACTCTGTTTGAATATTCATTTTTCAACAGCGGCATCAGCGGCTTCGATGTGGATTTCGAAAATCCGTATTTCTATATGAAGAAAGAGCACCTTTGCGGAGACGGGATCATGATCGACTCCAGCGGCTCGCCGATAGCGCTGGGATAACAAAAAAGCGCAGAGAGTCGGATGGTCGGCTTCGGCAGGCACCGACGCAGGCATGAGAAAACCGCCCGGTCAGCAGGACTGGGCGGTTTTTCTGTGCGTTTACGATGATAAGGCAGACGCGAACCGCCGAACTGGATCTGATGTTCGTGAATGTATGGCCGCGCACCCTTCGCGCCTGCACAAATTCGTTGGGCAGGATTATTGTAAAATCGATATTTCGGTGGTATAATATGTGCATATTCACTTTGTGGAGGTAATTTCGATGGAATACAACATGGACACCGTTCTTCAGAAGCGTTCGGATATCCCTGCGCCCTTTGACGCGGAGGACGCTCAGCCGTACATATTCATCAGCTACGCCCACGCCGACAGCGCCCTCGTCTATCCCGTCATCACCAAGATATACGAGGCAGGCTACCGCGTGTGGTACGACGAGGGCATCGAGATCAACTCCGACTACAACGATGTCATCGCCAAACACATCAAGGAAAGCGCACTGTTCCTGATGTTCGTCAGCCGTAATGCCTGCGCAAGCAAGTATGTAATGGGCAACGAGCTGCATTACGCCAACCGCGTGAAGGACGACGTGCAGATGCGCCTGTGCTTCCTTGAGCGCGACGTGGAGCTGCCCGAGGGCGCCGACATGGTGCTGGGCGGCGTGGATAATCCCAAGTACGAGTGCGTAGGGGATGACACCATTCTCGAGGATCTGCGCGGCGTGGAGGGGCTTGAACCGGTCGCCGGAAAGCGCAAGGCAGCCGGCAAGACCAAGCCGGTCGAAGCCGGAGAAGTTACAACCAACGAGGAGGGCGATGAGTACAGCTTTGAGCAGATACCCGGCGGCGTGCGGCTGACAAAGTACAACGGCAGCGCCGAAGAAGTGGTGGTGCCGGCGCGGTACAAAGGGCAGCGCGTGCTTGAGCTGAGCTGTACATTTGAGAGTAACAAAATCGTGCGCTCGGTGGTGATATCGCATGGTCTGAGAAATCTTGGTCAGAGTACGTTCGGCGACTGCACCTCGCTGACGCAGATCACCATCCCCGACAGCGTGACAAGTATTGGCGATTGGGCGTTTGACGGGTGCACCTCGCTGACGCAGATCACCATCCCCGACAGCGTGACCGATATTGGTGATGGGGCGTTCTATAGCTGCACCTCGCTGACGCAGATCACCATACCAGACAGCGTGACAAATATTGGCGATTGGGCGTTCAACGGCTGCACCTCGCTGACGCAGATCACCATACCAGACAGCGTGACAGGTATTGGCAATTCGGCTTTTGGGGGCTGCACCTCGCTGACCATAACCTGCGCCGGTCAGTCCTTTGCATGTGAATATGCTGAAGCCAATAAAATACCGTTTGTCCTTGAGGAGCTGCCGGCTTCATCGGCTCGCAGGCAGCGGGAGATCCCGTTCATCAGCGACGATGAAGCTCCTTTCGTTTATTGCAGCTACGCCCACGCGGATATGGATAAGGTCTATCCTCTCATGACTAGACTGCACGACATGGGCTACAGCATTCGCTACGATGAACTAGACCGCGACCACTACGAATGTGCGGGTGAGATACAGTCATGCGCGTATTTCCTTGCCTTTATTACTCCTGATTATGCCGCTTCATCGGTAAACGAGCTGCGACTTTCCGATCCGCAGAAGCGTATTCTCTGGTGGCTGGAGCGGTGCGAACTGCCCGACGGGCTCGACCTTCAGCAGGGCAGCATACAGGGACAGTGCAGCTGGGAGCACACCGAGGAGGATATAATCCGCACCATTGCAAATGTGCTGAGCAAAGGCGGCTGCCGCGGGCATTATGTCCCCAGCATACCTGACTTTGAATCCAGACCTACCGCTGACGGATATATACTCACAAAATATACCGGCAGCAGCCGGACCGTCAATATTGAGCCGGAATACTTCGGTAAGCCGGTTATAGCCATTGACGATTCGGCGTTCTCCGACTGCACCTTGCTGACGCAGATCACCATCCCCGACAGTGTGACAAGTATTGGCAGGTCGGCGTTCTACCACTGCACCGCGCTGACGCACATCACCATCCCCGACAGCGTGACAAGTATTGGCGATAGGGCGTTCTCCGGCTGCACCTCGCTGACGCACATCACCATCCCCGACAGCGTGACGAGTATTGGCGGTTCGGCGTTCTCCGGCTGCACCTCGTTGACGCAGATAACCATCCCCGACAGAGTGACCAGTATTGGTAATGGGGCGTTCTCCGACTGCACTTCGCTGACACAGATCACGATCCCCGACAGCGTGATCGGTATTGGCGATAGGACGTTCCGGGGCTGCACCGCGCTGACGCAGGTCGCCATCCCCGACAGCGTGACGAGTATTGGCGATTCGGCGTTCGACCGCTGCACCTCGCTGACGCAGATCACCATCCCCGACAGGGTGACAAGTATTGGCAGGTCGGCGTTCTACCACTGCACCTCGCTGACGCAGATCGCCATTCCCGGCGGCGTGACAAGTATTGGCGATTCGGCGTTCGAAGGCTGCACCTCGCTGACGCAGATCACCATCCCCGACAGTGTGACCGATATTGGTGATGGGGCGTTCTCCGGCTGCACCACGCTGACGCAGATCACTATCCCCGACAGCGTGACTAGTATTGGTAAATCGGCGTTCTCCGACTGCACCTCGCTGACGCAGATCACCATCCCAGACAGTGTGACAAATATTGGCGATTTGGCGTTCTACGGCTGCACCTCGCTGACGCAGATCACCATCCCCGACAGTGTGACAAGTATTGGCAAATCGGCGTTCCGCCGCTGCACCTCGCTGACGCAGATCACCATCCCCGACAGCGTGACAAGCATTGGGGATTGGGCGTTCTCCGACTGCACCTCGCTGACGCAGATCACCATCCCCGACAGTGTGACAAGCATTGGGAAATCGGCGTTCTACGGCTGCACCTCGCTGACGCAGGTCATAATCCCTGACGGTGTGACAAGTATTGGCGATAGGGCGTTTGAAGGCTGCGACAACCTTACCGTGCGCTGCTCCGAAAGCTCCTATGCATGGCAATACTGCGAAGAAAAGAAAATTCCGCACGAGCCAATCACGGCTTCCGTTTCTGAGACTGCAGCTTCCGAAGCCGAATCTGCAGCCGAGCTGACAGAGCAGGCAACCGCGCTTCAGGACGAGCTTTCTGCCGCGGCAGCAAAGAGCGAGACCTCAGCCGGCAAACCCGCTCGCCGCTCAAAGGCGTGGCTCATTCCGGTCGTCATTCTCCTCGCTGCCCTTGCCGCAGCCGCCGGACTGCAGCTCTCCGGGCTGGTGGATATCCTCGGACTGCTCGGGCTGTAATTTCAGACTCAACACATCTCAACAGAACTCAAGGGCAGCCGCGGAAGCGAAATCCACGGCTGCCCTTTTATGCTCTGCGATGATGCCGACCTCATCGTCAATCGGCGCGCAGAGCATCTTTTCCCGTCACCTGAACCACGCGGCGCTGTCAGGAAATCTGCATATGAATATTCAGGATGCCGGGGGCACAATACGATTGAACAGGGAGACAGACCCCCCGAAAGAGAATACATATTCAAGGAGAAAGATGCCGAGAAAGTCAAGTATCTTAAGCGGCGTCACAAGCAAAGGAGAATAACCATGAGAGAATATGAAAGCTTTGAACGCATAGGAACCACCCCTCACCGCAGCTACTATATTCCGTTTGCCGCCGATGACAAGGTCAGGACCAGATACGGTATTGTCGATAGATTCGCAAGTTCCGAGTTCATGTCTCTCGATGGCGAATGGCAGATAAAGCAGCACACAAACGTGCAGGAGGCGGACATAAACGAGGAGCTCGACAGGACTATCCCCGTGCCGTCCTGCGTGCAGCTGCACGGCTTCGATCAGATTCAGTATCTGAACACACGCTATCCGTTTCCTGTTATGCTGCCGCATATCCCTTACGAGAATCCCTGTTGGCACTACCGCCGCACATTTGAGATAAGCAAGCAGAGTGGTAAACGCTATTACATCAACTTCGAGGGCGTGGACAGTGCTTTCTATCTCTACATCAACGGCAGGTACAAGGGGTATTCCCAGATTTCCCACGCCACAAGCGAGTTTGATATTACCGACTGGGTGAATGACGGCGAGAACACAGTAGATGTGCTTGTACTCAAGTGGTGCATCTCTACCTACCTTGAGTGCCAGGATAAGTTCCGATTCTCTGGCATTTACCGAAATGTATATCTGCTCACCCGTCCCGAGCATCACATCACCGACTACAAGATTGACACTGCTTTCCGCGGCAACGACGGCGTGCTGACCTTTGCAAATGAGAGCATGGTGGATATAGAGCTTGAGCTGGGCAGACAGAATAAAATCGTTCCCGCCGGACAGTCGGCAGAGATCATTGTTAAGAATGTCCGCAGATGGACCGCCGAGAATCCTTATCTTTATTCCCTCACGCTGTACGCAGAGGGCGAGAAGATCATCGAAAAGGTCGGCTTCCGTGAGATAACCATAGACGGCTGTGTGTTCAGGATCAACGGTGAAGCCGTCAAGCTCAAGGGCGTCAACCGACACGACTTCAACTGCAGAACGGGCGCAACCGTCAGCCTTGCAAACATTGTTGAGGATCTGAAGCTGATGAAGTCGCTCAATGTGAACGCGGTGCGAACCTCTCACTATCCCAATCGCCCCGAGTTCTGTCAGTTGTGCGACCGTTACGGCATCTATGTAATGGACGAAGCCGATCTGGAAACGCACGGTGCCTGCACACGTGAAGGCGGATATGAGTATAAACTTTGGAGAGAATATGCAGATAGCGATATTTTCGCCGACGGAATCACCGATCGCCATACTGCTCTCGTGGAAAGAGATAAGAACCGCCCCTGCGTCATCATCTGGTCACTGGGCAACGAGGCGTGCTTCGGCAAGGCGTTTTTCGACGGTGCAAGGTATATCAGACGCCGCGATTCGCGCCCCGTCCACTACGAAGGCTTACAGAGTGCCGACAGCAGGCACTATTACACCGAGCTGGTGGACATGGTCAGCATGATGTATCCCGGCATTGAGAAGATCAAGGCAGATGTTCTTGACAATCCGGGAGAAAACCGCCCCTTTGTGCTGTGCGAGTACACCCACGCCATGGGCAACAGCTGCGGAGACATCGCTGAATACTGGCAGCTCATCTATGAAAACGAGCAGATGATGGGCGGCTTTGTCTGGGAATGGGCTGACCATGCTATCAAGACCTCCAAGGGCTTCCTTTATGGCGGCGACTTCGGCGAGTCCGAACATGACAACAACTTCTGCTCCGACGGTCTGCTCACCCCCGACCGCAGGCTCAAGTCAAATGCCCTTGAGATGAAAGCGGTTTACGGCGGCAAGGTTGAATCCAGAATTGATGAATCGGTTGCTGTCCCCGAACAGAAGCGCGTTGCCTCCGCTCTGGCGATCGAGGTCAATGAGCGCACAGGTGAGATCACTTCCATAAAGGCAGACGGCAGGGAAGTGCTGCTTGCTCCGATGCACTTCAATATCACCAGATACATTGACAACGACCGCGAGATGCTGCCTCAGTGGAAAGATCGCTGCAAGCTGCACCAATGCAAGCCCCACATTTTCTCCTGCAGCAAGACAGAAAACGGCTATACCCTCACCGGTGTACTGGCAGCCAACTGCCTTATGCCAGCGGTAAACTTCACAGCTGAATATACCGTGTCGGGCAGCGAGCTGATCGTTTCGCTCGCGTATAAGATCGCCGACTATGTTGAGCATATGCCGCGCTTCGGCATTGAGTTTGCTGTTGACAAGGCATACAGCAACTTCTCCTTTGTCGGCTTCGGACCCACCGAAAGCTACATCGACAAGCACGTTGCCTGTGATTACGGCTATTACGAGAGCAGTGCCGAGAAGAATTACGACTGCGGCTATGTCCGTCCTCAGGAATCGGGCAGCCACTATCACAGCAGATATCTGGGTGTTGACAATCTCTTCTCCGTAACCGCCGACAAGCCTTTCTCCTTCTCGGTAAATCCCTACACCACCTCTCAGCTTCGTGATACGCTTCACGCCTTTGAGCTTAAGAAGAACGACTTTGTCAACGTGTGCATCGACCTTGCCATGAGAGGTATAGGTTCACATTCCTGCGGTCCCGAACTGGCGGAACGCTACGAGATTCCCAGAGAGGGGAAGAACACTTTCAGGTTTGTTTTCTGATTATCTGAAGCAGAAGAAGCCCAAAATCTACGGTATGGAAATATACATCGCTGGCGCGTGACGATGACCCATAAGTCAACCCGACGGATAAAGGAGATCAGCGTTGTGATTTACTCTGCAGTACAGACACTCATTGACTATGCGCTCAGAAACGAGCTCATCACGGCAGATGATATCTATGTTGTGCGAAACCGCCTTATGGAAGCGCTGGGTCTTTCCGATTGGGAAGAAACAGCCGCCGACTGCTCAGGAAAGAGCATTGATGATATCCTGCTGCCTCTGATTGAATATGCCTGTCAGAATGGCATCATTGCCGATACCGCAAATTCCCGCGACCTGTTTGACACAAAGCTTATGGGCGAGCTCACTCCCATGCCCAGAGAGATCGTCGCGGAGTTCAGGCGCAGATACGCAGATTCTCCCGAGGCTGCCACCGATTGGTATTTTGACATAAGCAAAAAGCTCAATTATGTGCGTGCAGGCAGAATCGGGCGCGACCTCAAGTGGCAGTATGAAAGCGAATACGGCACTCTTGATATCACCATCAACTGCTCAAAGCCGGAAAAGGATCCGCGTGACATAGCGGCAGCAAAAACGCAGAAATCCGTATCATATCCCAAATGCCAGCTTTGCCCCGAGAACGCAGGCTTTGCAGGTCATGCATCACACCCTGCGCGGCAGAATCTTCGCCCCGTTCCAATGACGGTGAACGGTGAGCCGTGGCAGCTTCAGTATTCGCCCTACGGCTACTACAACGAGCACTGCATCGTCTTCAACGAAAAGCACATTCCCATGGTCATTGATGCGGCGGTCTTCGAAAAGCTCCTGGATATAATCGACTATCTGCCGCATTATATGGTAGGCTCCAATGCCGATCTTCCCATCGTGGGCGGTTCTATCCTCAGCCACGAGCATTTTCAGGGAGGAAATTACACCTTCGCCATGGCGAAAGCGTCCGTTGAAACAGAGTTTGATATTCCTGCATACCCGAATGTCAGGGCAGGCATCGTAAAGTGGCCGATGTCGGTTATCCGTGTCAGCTCCCAAGACAGACACGAGCTGGCAAAGTGCTGCAGTGATATTCTTTCCGCGTGGAGGAACTACACAGACGAAGCGGTCGGCATCTTCGCCGAAACTGACGGAATACCCCACAACACCATCACACCCATCGCCAGAAAAAACGGCGATATATACGAGTGCGATCTTGTGCTGAGAAACAATATCACTTCCGAGGAACGTCCTCTCGGCATTTTCCATCCCGATCCCTCACTGCATCACATCAAGAAGGAAAATATCGGTCTTATCGAGGTTATGGGACTTGCGGTTCTGCCTGCCAGACTTGCAAAGGAGCTTGTATTGCTCGAAAAGGCGATGCTTGCAGGCGAAGATATCTCAGCCGTTCCCGAGCTTGCAGCCCACGCGGAATGGGCAAATCAGATCCTCGCTGATTATCCTGACTTTGCAGAGTCCAATGCCCGTCAGATAATCGAAAAAGAGGTGGGCAGAGTGTTCATGGAGGTTCTTGAGGACGCAGGTGTGTTCAAGAGAACAGAGCAGGGGAGAAGCGGATTCATGAGATTCGTTGAGAAGATAAGAATGTGAAGGCAAACCGATACTGAACGATATGTTTCCGTTTTTCTGTGAAAAATCCGAGTAAAGTAATTATCTGTTTTTCTTTCTGAATCAGCTTGTTCTGACAAAAAAGACACAGAGCCTGAACCCGTGATCGGGTCGTAGGCTCTGTGTCTTTTGCCGATTCCGGAGAAAACGAACTCATGAAGAAATCAGCAGAATAAAGAAGAACCATCGAGTGGTTCCAATCCCTAAGGCTGCAATTGCCGGTGGAGGGAACACAGCTCGATGGTACTAAAGAAAAATCACTGAATGGCATGCTTACAGAACTGTATGCTGTCGGATCCACGCAAGAATTTCTTCGTATACCAGTTCGCCGGATGCAGAGCCGAGCCCCAGTGCGATCAGCTCCTTCTGAGTGTAGGTCAGCGCAATATCGTTGAGCCTCAGCGTCATCAGCATCACAAACACACCGATACGTTTGTTGCCGTCCACAAAGGCGTGGTTTGATATCAGAGCGTAAGCAAGCCGCGCGGATTTTTCGATAATTGTGGGATATATCTCCTCGTCGCCGAAAGATGCCTCGGAAGCGTAAACGGCGGATTCGAGCAAACCTCTGTCGCGAAGCTCACAGCTGCCGCCGGTAGCTTTCACGAGCTTTGCGTGCAGGGAAATCACCTCATCGATTGTAAGCAGTATCATTTTGCCAGCTCCAGCAGCGCTTCGAGGTTTTCGGTGAGCAGCTCATCTGCGGTCGATTCAAGCTTCTGCCGGCGGAGCTGAAGCGCGGTCCTGATCTCATTATACTCCTCAAAGCCGACGACGACATAACGGGGCTTGTTGTTCTTGAGAATGACGGCGACACCTTCTTCGTCCACAACACGCGTCACTCTGGAAAAATTCTGGTTGGCTTCAGCCATTGCCACCAGAGTGTTGGTATTAACATTCATGATAATACCTCCTTCCTTTGGCTATAGTATATCATGAATGTAGGATAAATACAACCTATATATCAGCGCCGACAGAACCATCCTGTTATTTGCTCTGATCACCTCGTATTTGCAAAGCAGGGAGAGGAACAAGTCCTCTCCCTGCTTTCGTGTGTAACTTATTGGGTTGTTCAGAACTGCTCGGATTCGTCCTGCGCCCTGAGTTTCTTCATGCAGAACACGCACAGGAGCATTGCCAGCATTGCGACCTGCATCACAACGATCGCAGCACCATTGTCAGAGGAGTAGTCGCCGGTCTTGGGACCCTCGGAGCCGCTGGAGGACTTGATCTTCTCATTGATGAAGGAAGCCTTTGCACCGTCCTGAGAAACAGTGCCGGAAGCGCCTGTGGAGGTCAGCCTGTAAGCCTTGTTCTCGGTCTCGGTGACCTTGTAGGCAGTTCCAACGGGCAGACCGTAGATGACGGCGGTCTCGCCGTGGGCAAGCTGGATGGTGTCGCCGGACTTGATGGTGCCGGTGGTGGCTCTCGCGCCGGCGGCGGTGATGCTCAGTCTGCCCAGCATACCGGTGGAGCCGGAGGCAGGAACAGTCTCGCCTGCGCCGTAGATACGAAGCTCATAGCTGCCCTCTGCGTCAAACTCAACCTTGAAGGAGAATCTGAGGGAGGTGTCGGCATTCTCGCCGGTGACCTTGTTGGTGATCTGCAGATTGCCGGTAACAACAGGAGGATTGTAGGCGTTGGAGAAAGCCGCAACAGACGGTGCAGCGGAGATTACGCCCTCGATCTTTCTCGAGGCAGGAGAGGTAACGAAGCTCTCAGCCTCATCCTGGGTGACAGTGAACTTCACGCCCACAAGGACGTCGGAGATAGTGATGCTCTCACCGTTCTTGAGGGTGATCTTGTCGCCGGACTTGATTGTGCCGGCGGCAGAGCCGGTGCAGGGATAGGAAACGGTGCTGTCAAAGGTGACGGTGTAGGTGAACTCTGCGTCGGCAGGAGCGTCCTCACCGGTGACGGTGCTGCTGATGGTCAGAGCGCCGTAGGAGAAGGTGCCGGTTGCGGTGATGTCGATGTCGATGTTGCCGTCGGCATCGGTTGCAGGTGCGGTGGTGACTGCATCGTAATCAGCGATGTCCTCAACCTCGACGGTGTAGGCAAGAACATTGCCCTCGTCGTCGTAGCGGTCAAGCTCGTCGAAGCTGTAGGAAGCAACGCCTGCAGAAACGGTAACAGAATCAATAACTGTGTCGTTCAGAACGAGATTGACGGTCATATCAGGCTCGGTCATACCGTCGGGAACCTTGTCCCATGCGATGTCGCCGCTGACGGTGATCTGAGGCATGACGTAGGTGTTGTTGATGACATAGGTGATGGTGTCAACAACGCCGTCGCCGTCGGTGTCCTTGGTTGCAGGAGTTTCATAGGTGGAGGAGAAGCCGGGGACGGCGATCTCCTTGATGGTGAAGGTGTGACCCTGTGCGGAGAGTCGGGGAACGGTTACGGTCTGAGACCAGCCGTTTGCCTCGGTGA
>SVPO01000143.1 GCA_015065795.1 Oscillospiraceae bacterium
CTTGCGAACCTCCTGGATGACACCGGAGCGGGCGCAAGACTTCTTGAAACGTCTGAGTGCGCTCTCGAGAGATTCATTATCCTTGATTCTGATCTCTGAAGACATTAACTAATCCCTCCCTCCGCATTGTGCTTACGCTTGAGTGAACGAACCATGCCGAACAACTCAATTGAAATGATTATAACCGCATTTTCTTGTTATGTCAAGATATTATTGGCGATTGGTTGTGTGTTTTTTTGTCGAGAGGCGAATATATGGGATTTTTGAGGCAAAATTTCGCGAATGGAAATTCCGTGCGGTGCGTAGAACCGTCATTATCCCGTCTTGACAAACATTGCAGTGCTCAGTATAATTGTAATAATGCGGCTGCGCATAGGTGCGCCGATTGCATGCAAGGCTGAAAGGAGCGAGAATATGTCCAACAGAATGATGACCGCCTTTGTTGAGTACAGAGAGAGCAGCATAGAAAACGGTACTGCCGCGGAGAAAAAGCTGCTTGACCGCCGCGTGCTCTGCGCCGGAATCGTAGTCGGCCTGCTGGCAGCGTTCTTTGCTTTCGGCTGGGTCATGGGCAATATTGGCTGATTTCATCAAGGGTTGAGGTTTGATGCTGGAGAAGATCAGGTCGTTTTTCGCAGGCGATGACAATCACGGCGTGCGAAAGTATCTGAAAAACAAAACCGTTGCCGGTATCGGCAGCGCGCTGCTGCTCATTGCGATATGCGTGCTGGTGGGAGTGGGGACGTCCGTTTCCACCGAATCCTGCGCCCGTTCGTCCACCACGGGCACATGGGTACTCCGTGAGGACTACTACAACGGCTTTGATCCCGACGATATGTATGTGGAGTTCAGGGATGACGGTTCCTTCTACGTCAGGGGCAGCCACAAGGGCTACCTCGTCATCGACGGACAGAAGCGAGGCATATCCGTCTTTCCAGACATGACCTACCTCAGCAGCAACGCCGACAAGGTGCGTCTGGAGAATAAGCTTCTCATCATCGAAGCAAAGAGCAATGACCTGTATGAGATGGAATCCGCCGACGCGTGGCGTCTGCAGGTGTATGTCCACATTTCCGGCGACTGCGAGCTGACGCCCGAACAGCGCGCCGAACTTTACTGACAATTTGATAGTCCGCTACTGTGGCTCAATGGCAGAGCAGCTCACTCGTAATGAGCAGGTTGTCGGTTCGATTCCGACCAGTAGCTCCAACGCCCCCGACAATTGCCGTCGGGGGCGTTTTTGCGCCCAACAGAGCACCGGGACTTGACAAATTTAATTCTATATAGTAATATTCTATATAGAAAGGTGGTGGTCGTGTGGAGACTAAGGGAGGATATCTGATATCGCGTATCAAGCAGACAGGGACCAGAATCTTCGACCGTATGCTCAGTGAGTCGGGAATCGATGAATTCAATGGAGCGCAGGGCAGGATATTGTACGTGCTCTGGCAGAGCGACGGGATCAGCATCAGCAGCCTTTCGGCGCAGACCAGCCTTGCCAATACCACTCTCACGTCCATGCTTGATCGGATGGAGAGTTCGGGGCTTGTGGTCAGAAAGCCCGATCCACGGGATCGACGCAGCAAGCTCATTGCGCTGACCGATAAAGCAAAATCAATGCGAAGTGATTACGAACGCATATCGCAGCAGATGAACGAACGCTACTACGAAGGCTTCTCGGAATCAGAAGTCATACAATTTGAAGCGTACCTGCAGCGAGTGCTGACAAATCTTGAATCGGAGGATTAAGATAATGAAAAAGATTTCCATACCTGCAACCAATGATCTTTGTCCCCAGACGCTGTTTGTCTACGGAACCATGAATGACGATGGAACACCGGATTTCGGGCTGTTCTGCTGGTTCAGCTATTGCTGGATCGATCAGCTGGGCGTGATCTGTTCCATCGGCGGCAGCAAGCGCACGCTGGAAAACATCCGCAGAAACGGCGTATTTTCGGCGAATCTTGTGGTGGAGGACAATCTGCCCCTTGCCGATTATTTCGGTACAGCAGACGGACGGGACACAGACAAGATGGATATACCCGTGGAATGGGAAAAGGGTGCCGTGCTGCCGGTGCCCGTGCTGTGCAGCAGCCCGTTCAGCTTTGAGCTGGAGGTGGACAGGGCGCTTTCCACGGGCGAGCACGATGAAACAGTGCTGATTTGCCGCATACGGAATGTGCTAAAGGACGAAGCTCTGACCGATCCGTCACTCACCTCTGAGGAGCTGCTCAGAAAGACTGCCGCGGTGCGTACCTGCATCGACGATGAATATTGGTCATGGGACGGCAGGCATCTGGGCAAGTGGCATGAGAGGGCAAAGGAGATCAGACCCGATGTAGAGATCGGGGCAGCGGCTCGCGGCAACTGATCACCTGACCACAGAAACCACAACGGACACCCACCGTGATACGCCCGTATCGCCGCAGGTGTCCGTTATTCATTGTCCCGTTCAGTTTATCCGCTCGACCTCGCCGCCGCTGAGACGGTACACCTCGCTGTGATACTCCGTCTGCCCGTCATGGCACACGATGATGGAGTTGTCGCACAGACCGTATATCACGCGCTCCTCGGAGGCGTTGAGGAGAGTTGCGGCGATCCTGTCCGGCTCGAAATGGGGATCGGCGGAAATGTCCACACAGCCGATGCCGGCATATACCGTGGCGGTGTGTACGCCGTAGGGAGGGTCATACAGCACGGCGGTCTTTGCCATGTTGATCGCTCCTGCGCTCATGCCGATGATAACTCCGGGATGCTGACGGATGACGTCCACCAGCCCGTATTCCTCAAGAGAACCGAACTGTGCGAGGGTATCACCGCCCGACAGCCACACCACGTCCGCCTCACGAGCGGCTGCCTGAGCCTCGGAGGGGGTCATACGCCCGTCCACGACATACGAACGCTCAAAGCTGATTCCTGCATCACGGAACCATGTCAGAACGCCGCCGAAATAGAAGTCGGTCGTGTCGTGGCGGTGCTCAAAGTCCGAAGCCACAAAGGCAAAGCGTCCGCGCCGGGGGATAAGCCGCCCCAGCAGCCGGGTGGTCTCCTCGTCAAAGCCGTCGGGGAACATACTAGTCAGAATGTATGTGCTCATTTTTGCCCTCCGAAATACTCTCTGCATTGATGGAAGTATACCACCAACCTGCGCGCAGGTCAATCGGTGGGCGAATGATGGGGAGTTTTCTATCACCCTTGGCTTTTACGCCGTAATACAATAGAATTATTCAATTTATGGCGATATTTTGCATTGAAATCGATTTCTGAACATGGTATGATGAATCCAAACTCATATACGAGGAGAAGAAAAAAATGAAATACGGATTTTTCGATGAGCAGGCACGCGAATATTGCGTGACCAACCCTGCAACGCCTGCGCCCTGGGCGAACTATCTGGGCTCCCCCGAATACGGCGCGATCATCTCCAATAATGCCGGCGGCTACAGCTTTGAAAAGAGCGGTGCCCACGGCCGTATCCTCCGCTATCGATTCAACGACAACGACGATCCCGGTCGTTACATCTACCTGCGCGACGATGCCGACGGCGACTTCTGGTCCGCATCCTGGCAGCCCGTTGGCAAGTCTCTGGATGTCTACTCCAGCGAGTGCCGCCACGGTACCGGCTATACCTACATCAAGGCAGGCTACAAGGGCATCGACAGCTGCGCCGCCTACTATGTCCCCATGGGCGAGACCTACGAGGTCTGGCAGCTGACCGTCACCAACAATTCCGATACAGATCGTAATATCTCTGTGTTCGGCTACGCTGAGTTTACCACCGACAGCAATTATGAGCAGGATCAGGTCAATCTGCAGTACACTCAGTTCATCACCAGAACCTACTTCGACGGCAACCGCATCCGTCAGACCATCAACGAGAACTGCGTGGATGCCTTCAACGGCAACTCCGTCAAGTGCCGCTTCTTCGGTCTTGCCGGTGCCGAGGTCGCCAGCTACTGCGGCGACAAGGCTGAGTTCCTCGGCCGCTACAACGGCTACGGCAAGCCTCAGGCTGTCACCAACGGCGACTGCGGCAACAAGCTCAACTACAACGGCAACCCCTGCGGCGCTCTGCAGACTAAAATGACCCTCGCCCCCGGCGAGAGCAAGGTCATCGCCTTCGTCCTCGGTCAGAAGTCTCAGGAAGTTGCCGGTCAGATCATCGACCGCTATGCCGACG